>VGTJ01000083.1 GCA_016874775.1 Deltaproteobacteria bacterium | reverse complement strand
GAGGGGATCGAAAAGCCAGCAGCCTTATATTTCATCCCCTCACCCTAGCCCTCTCCCTGAGGGAGAGGGAATCAGAAAGCTACTAACTTAACGCCATTGGTCATTAGGGGAGCGGGCATCCAGGAGCTTCACCCCTGAACTATTGCTTATTCTCCCTGGATTCCCGCATTCGCGGGAATGACGTCTCGTCTTCTCTCAGCGTAAGAGCCTACTCCTAAAAGGAACTAGGACGTAGCTGTCGCCCGCTATACATTCACGCCCGCAAATTGAGCTCTGCGCCGCCGCTCGCTGGTAGAAAAAATAATCCTTGAAAATCCTTACTTGAACTCTCGATTTTCAAGGATTATGATCACTACGTGATAGATCGACAATCAGCCTTAGTACGCGTTCGACAATCCTTCCGCGTCCACCCGTCTGTGGCGATCGAAGGGCCGCGGCAATGCGGCAAGACGACGCTAGCTCATGCGTTTGTGAGCAAAGAGAAGCAGTGGACGTTCTTTGATTTGGAGAAAGCTGTGGACCGGCGCAGGCTCGATACGCCGGAGCAAACCCTGGGCGGACTGCGCGGATTAGTTGTGATTGATGAAATCCAGCGCAAGCCAGAGTTGTTTGAAGTGCTTCGGGTGTTGTTGGATCGCCCCAAAGCTCCCGCTCGTTTCCTGTTGCTGGGCAGTGCGTCACCTACGCTCATTCGTGGAGTCTCGGAATCGCTGGCTGGGCGCGTCGGTCTGGTGGCTTTGAGTGGATTTGACGTCCGTGAAATCGGATCTGACAATCTCCAACAGCTGTGGCTGCGGGGCGGATTCCCTCGCTCGTATCTCGCTGCCGACGAAGAGGCTTCGGCAGAGTGGCGAGAAAGTTTCTTGCAAACTTTCTTAGAACGTGACATGCCACAGTTCGGCATCAACATCCCAGCCGAGACCTTGCGGCGCTTCTGGACGATGATCGCGCACTATCATGGACAAGTCTGGAATGCTGCGGAGTTTGCCCGAGCGCTTGGCGCGAACGAGACTGCTGCACGCCGGTACCTCGACATCCTGGCAGGAGCGTTCATGGTGCGCATTTTGCCGCCTTGGTTCGAGAACGTGAAAAAGCGACAGGTTAAAGCACCGAAAATTTATGTCCGCGATTCAGGGCTGATGCACACGTTACAGACGATCCGTTCGGCAGATGATCTTGCCGGTCACCCCAAGCGTGGAGCCTCGTGGGAAGGGTTCGTAATCGAGCAATTGCTCGCATGTCTAGACACCCGAGGTACCTATTTCTGGGGCACACACGCTGGAGCGGAGTTAGACCTGCTGGTTACCGTGCGTGGAAAACGACACGGATTCGAGTGCAAGTACGCTGATGCCCCCAGCTCGACCCGCTCAATGCACGTGGCTCTGGAAGACTTACGCCTCACACACCTATGGGTCCTCTATCCCGGTAGTGAACGCTATACGCTTGATGACAACATTACTGTCGTACCTGCCAGCGAGATTCCCACGCTCGCAGAGGAACTGAAAACAGAAAAACGCCATACTTGATGTCATCACTGCAGACCAGAAAAGGAGGAGCGCCCTATAGGCATCCTAGTTGAAATGGAGACACGAGAGATCTACACCACCCTTCGACAAGCTCAGGGTGTACGGGTGCGAGCTTGCACGCGTTGAGGTTTGTCCGTTCATGCTGAGCCTGTCCAAGCATGGAGAGTAGTCACACGGCAGATTTCATTTAGGAGACCTATAGCCCTCTCCTTAGCAGGGAGAGGGGATTCTAAAACCGCTGTCAGGCGACAGGAAAGCGTACCGAAGCTATACCCCATCTGGCCGCACGATACGTTCAAGGAATGACCATTGTCCGTTGATCTTCACCACGCGGTCTTCGTATTCACCACACAGCGCGATAGTAGACACGCCTTCTTTGGTAGTGGACAACGCGCGCCGGTGACGGCGGAGCAAGAAACAACAGTGCCAAAATCGCGGCTATTGAAGTACGAGACGATAGCGTACGCCACATGCGACTCTGTACCCGCCCGTCGTGTAGCAAACCAGTCAGAGGAGGTCCACGCCATTGTGCTGGGTGACGCGCTTACGGCGTTGCTCGTTGTCGTTTCGTACACGTGCCGTGGCCATTGTGGTTGATCTCGGTTTCAAAACAAATCAGACAGATCAATGGTGACTCCTGGCAACAGCAGTGGCGACACGGCAGAAAGATCTGTCAGTGTTTGCACATCCTGATACCCTGTCGCTGTCGGCGTGCGGTGCACCAGGAATCGCTGGTTAGATAAATCCGCCAGCCATACTTCCGGGATACCGTGACGAGCGTAGAGCGGCAGCTTGATTTGTGTGTCGTAGGCAAGCGAGGAATCAGATACCTCGACGATCAAAAATACGTCCGCAGGAGTAGGATGGGAACTGCGATAGTGATCCGAGCGGGGGCGTAGCAACGCGATGTCAGGCTGGGGTTGGGAATGCTGGTCAAGGAACACTGGGTTTTGTACCCTCACCATGGCCTGCCCGCGACAAGCTACGCTAGCCGCGTCAGCGATGTAATCGACCGTTCCTGCATGCGGACTGCCAATTGGTGGCATATCGATAATCTCCCCCTCGATTAACTCCACGCGGGCCTCCGGCGCGAACATGCCAGTCTCGGCCATGCGATGGTACTCGGCCACCGTAAAGCGATGACGTTGGAGAACGTCAGTTGTGGTGTTTAGCATTGCGCGTTCCTTAGTGTCGTCGATGAACAACGGAAGAACTATAGTGAAATAACGGAACATTGCCAATCAGAAAAGAAGCCTCCCTGTCTGTTGTGCTGCTCCGTCAAAGATCCAGGGTCTGGTACTTGGTTGTCGCCAGACTCTGTGTCTGTAGATTCCACTCGATCATGAAGATGGCTGAACGCTCTGACTGCAAGGACAAGAGGCGGCGACCATCCTTCACAATGACGCTCTCGGCCTCGGTAAAGTCTAAGGTGCGGTCGGGTCCGGTGCGATTGCAAACCAACAGTGAGAGTCCAGTATCACGAGTACAGCGTTCCCACTCCCCATTCGGTCCATACAACCCCGGTGCCCAGGCGGCACTGGAGACCAGCAGTTGTGCTCCATCGCGATGGAGCTGCTGGGCGATCTCTGGCGAATAGGCATCGGCGCAGATAAGCATGCCGACACGGTCATACGGTGGAATGCGAATCGGCAGGCTGGGCGCTCCCGGCGTGGCCCAGGCCTCGGCGCCGACGCGAAGGGGGTTGATCTTCCGATGTCTACCAAGAAGCTCGCCGGTTGGCCCCAGCACAAACAGTGAATTGTAGAGCTTCTGGGTGTCCGGATCACGCTCGGGGTGTGAAAGGACAAGAGTGATCCGTAACCGCGCAGTAAGTCGGCACAGTTCGCTCATCCACGCATCAGGTTGCGACATGATCCAATCCGTCCCAATCTGATCGGCAAAGGTATACCCACTCACACTCAGCTCAGGGGTGAGAATCCACCGCGCTCCCAGAGCAGCGGCTTTACGGACGGCTGCTACGATGAGCTGTTTGTTATGTGAAAGATCGGCGGCACGCGGGGCGAGATGCAGGAAAGCGATAGGGAGCGAAGGCGAAGCGGTCATCTGGTTAGGGGTAACGCCCGCTAGTCTCAGTGTTGCGGCGCTCAAAGCACTCGTCTTGAGAAATTGGCGGCGTGTAAGAGCGCGAGGAGGCACCATCCTGTTCTTCTCCTGGTGTATGTTAGCTGGGCACGCGGCCTGCGTGTCACATGCTACAGCAGGTGGTGAATACTCCGGCACGCTCGGTTATTCTAAAACCGGAGACGGTGGTTACAAGTACACCGTGCCGCCATCGACCATGATCGTTTGCCCGGTGACGAATTTACTCATGTCACTGGCGAGGTACAGAACGGTGCCCTCCAGATCCTCGGTTTCGAGGGTCTTCCGCAAGGTCTGATTGCGCTTGACGGCTTCGGCAAAACGCTCGCGATTTTCCTTCATCATCTCACTTGTTCCCGGCGTATCAACCATTGTTGGTGCAATCGCATTGACGCGAATGTTATCGCGCCCAAGTTCACGCGCGAGCGCACGGGTGAAGCCGATGACCGCGCCTTTCGAGGTTGCGTAGTGTAAGGCGTTGGCAATGCCATAAACGGCCGCGAGCGAACTGATATTGATAATGCTGCCGCCCCCTTGCTGTTGCATGGTTGGGACTACAGCTTTGCAGCACTGCCATAATCCTTTCACGTTCACCGCCATACACGCATCCCACTCGGCTTCGTCAAGCGTATGAAACCTTCCAGCATGAAGATTGCCATACATTGCGGCATTGTTGACCAGAATATCGATGCGTCCATAGGCCTGGAGCGCGGCATCAGCGACAGTTGTGGCACTGTTCGCGTTGGCGACATCCGCGGTCGTTCCGACTGCGCGTCCGCCAGCAGCGACAACGGCGGCCACTGTCTCCGCGCACTCACGTATATCCGTAGCCATCACCGCAGCTCCTTCACGAGCGAGCGCCACACAATAGGCGGCGCCGAGGCCACGCGCTGCGCCTGTGACAATCGCCACTTTTCCTTCCAAGTTCCCCATCGCGTCCTCCTTCCTGTCGAGTAAATTCCTTCGGGCGGGAGTAGACTATAAAATAGATGCGATCGTATTGCAAATGCATTGCATTCGCAGATTATTGAGTGCGGATTTATTTGCAATTTAATTGCATTCATAGTCTTTTCCTGATATCTCCTCGTTACTACTGTCGTGGAGGTTGCTTGGCGAAATCAATACCTGCAGAAGCCCCGCTTTCGGCGTCGCCGCTCCGCTCGACGCCGACGGCACCTACGAGGCTGAGTGGCGATGCCACCAGGTTGGCCGCAGGGGGCCGACGTATGGTAGAGCCTCCAGAATTGGCCGACGTGATTGACTGGTTTCTCGCTGCTGAGCCGTCATTGCCACGCGAGCCGTTTCAGCTTACTCCGTATCTGAGAGTGAGCGACCCCGCCAAAGCCTATGCCGCCTGGCGGATCGATATTGCCTCGACATCGTCCGTGCGGAAACAGGTGCTTCTGCAAGAGTTACAGCAACTGCGCGAATGTGTGGAACGTGGTGGTGTGTCTTCGGCGAGGCACTCAAGAGCAGATGTGAAGATCATGCCGCCCCCATCGCCACGCATCGTGACCGCAAGCTCACGTATTGTGACTCCTGAACAGCATCGCCGTGAGCAACGACAGACCAGGGAGGTAGAACGATTGGGCCGCGGTCCACGGTATTCGTCACAATAGAAGCCGTCAGCAGGGTAAGAATTCCCTCTCTCTGAGCGCGACAGAACCTAAAAGCGCTTCTGAGCAGTACGAACGCTGACCATTTCCTTCACTCGTGCCTGGGAGGTCCACACAAGGAATATGCGGCAGCCGATAACGCACGAACGTGTTGCCGAGTGGCAGGTCAATTGCTTGCTGGTTGAATTTGCACGTCCAGATCATCGAGTGGAGTGACAACACGCTCACCGCCGGCTAGACGAAGACGCAGGTCTTGATCGGACAGTATCATCGCTTCTCCGTGTGAGTGAAATATTGTGGACGGATATCGCTCTCATGCTCCGCTGGGCCGTTGGGCGTGCTTTGGACGATGGGCTTTGATGACGGACTCGTGAGTTTCTAGATAGGGACCGCCAATGAGGTCGATGCAATAGGGGATGGCAGGGAATATGGCACCCAAACAATCGGCGATGGCTGGCGGATTTCCGGGAAGGTTCACAATGAGCGTACGACCACGCACGCCAGCAATCTGCCGAGAGAGAATGGCGGTCGGAGTAACTTTGAGTGATGCACTCCGCATCAACTCGGCAAAGCCATCAAGGAGGCGGGGGCACACATTGGCGGTGGCATCGGGTGTGATGTCACGCGGAGCCGGACCAGTGCCGCCGGTGGTGACCACCAGACAACAATGTTCCTGATCGCAGAGCGCACGCAGCGTCGCTTCAATCTCTGGCTGTTCATCGGGAACCAGTCGCGCAACTGCTTCCCAGGGCGTTTGCAGCACGTTGCTGAGCCATGCCTGAATGGCGGGCCCACCTTTGTCTTCGTACTCCCCCCGACTGGCACGGTCTGACACGGTGACAATACCGACACGTACGCGTTGTTCCATAGAGTCTTTCCTCCTTGATGCTACCAGTGGTCATGCGATACCCGAGCAGGCGCTACGGACTGGACGAATGTTCCGCTCGGCGTCCTTGCCGTGTGATTGTAAGACGCGAATACAAGAGTGAGCGGGACGCCTGTCAGAAAGGTCTTTACTACTTTTGCATCTGAATTGCAAAGAGAGAGTGGTTCTGACGCTACCGCAGCGCCACAGAAGATCGCGCTGTTTTGTCGTTTTCTCACGCGTGCTTCTGATCCGTGGGACCAGCAGTGTTTCTTGCGCGCGGGGGCGTGGTTCTTTATCATCGGCACGTGACAGCATCGCTTTCGACTCGATTCTTTGCCACGCCTCGTGATGCGGGAGCCAAACGACGGCAGACCAAGCAGCGCGACGCGATTCTGCGTGTCTTACAAGCCGCCAGTGGCCCGCTCGCAGTACAAGAGATCCACACCCAGGCGCAGCGTGAGCTGGGCAAGATAGGAATCGCTACGGTGTACCGTACACTCAAACTGCTGCAAGACGATCAACACGTGGCGCCGGTAACAATGCCCACCGGTGAAGTGCGCTATGAGATGGCGGGACTGGGGCATCATGTCCATTTTCAGTGTCGGTCCTGTCGTCAGGTGGTGGATCTGCCACCCAGTACCAAAGCATTCCTGCGTGGGATGCGCGTGCCGGCGCAATTTGTGGTGGAAGCGTGTGAAGTGACACTCTACGGCCTTTGTGCGCAGTGTACGTAAGCGCGCGCGATAGCAACAGGCACTTTTCCTCTTTCTTGGAGGAGAGAATCTCGCGACGCTTCTGTGCGCGAAGAACGTTGCGCGTTGTCCTTACGTTGTGACGGCTAACGGTTCACTCGCGAAGCCTGCGGTTATGCCACGGCTGCGCACTGGTCACAGCGGCCTTTGAATTGAATGGTGATCGCGCCAGCCTTCAGCGCCCGACTGAACTGCGTGGGAGAGGAGATCTGGATACGGACACCAAACAGGCATGAAATCGCTCCACACTCGGCGCAGACAAAGTGAGGATGTTCTTGCTCTGGGCCTTGTTCTTTGTAACGAAACTCAAAGCGCCATGTGTGATCCCCGACGTCAATACGCGACAGCAGGCCACCTTCGGTTAGGTCGATGAGGTTGCGATAAAGCGTGGCTTTATCAAACCCGGACGCTGAGAGTGCGCGGCACACTTCCGCATGACTGAGCGGTTTTCCTGCTGTCTCTAACAAGCGTAAGACGGCAATACGGGACGCGGTGCCGCGCAGCCCTGCTTCCCCAATAGCTTGACGTTGTTCGCAGTGCATAGCTGACTCGTAGAATCTCTCTGTTCGTTAATTATATGAAATATAAAATACATATACAACAACGTTGCAATAATAAAAACGGCCAGACCGCTCCAGTTCTTTGGGTCAATTGCGCACCGTAAGGCCGTCAACCAAGGTGTTGCGATAGGCTTTGATGGCTGGAATTGCACCAATGCCCAAGCCGCTGCCGACGACGAACGCGAGGTACAGCAGTTCCTGTGTGGTCAACGTGCGCAACGGAAGAAACAGTCCAACATGTTGTTCGATAAGCGGCTGACCCAGGACGAGAATGCTGTACATGAGGCCAATGCCGAGGCCAATACCGACGATGCTGAGAAACCCAGACTCAATAATCAGTAACGAGAGAATGCGTCGAGGACTAGCGCCCAGAGCGCGGAGCACGGCCATCTCGCGGCGTCGTTCATTGAGGGAGGCGTAGAGAGCAATCAGCATGCTCAATAACCCGACAGTCAATACCAGGATGGTCACAATCCAGAGTGTCTGCTCAGCGTAGCCGATCCCACGCCACAGCTCACTCAACGTGACGCCGGGGATAATCGCCATCAGTGGTTCATCGGCAAATTCGTTGATCTCCCGCTGTAACCGCAGCGTATCAATACGACTGCGGCTGCGCAGGAGGAACGCCGTAATCTGCTCTGGAGCAGGTGGGGATGGGGACACCGTGCCTGGAGGGGGCGTCTGCTGCTCAGGTGTCTGCTGCCAGCTCGCATGAATCGCGGTCATTCCTTCCAAGGTGACGTACAAGGCACGATCGATCGGCGTCGCGGTACGTTGCAGAATCCCCACGACGCGGAATGGGTGCTCCTTATGGTCAGGCAGGCCTTTCCCGCTGACGAGACCGTGCGCCACGACGATCATCTGATCAAGCTGATAGCCTAAGGTCCGCGCGACTTCTGCACCGATGGCGACCTCAAAGGTCGCTGCTGGCGCCCGGCCCATCGTAAACTGCACCTGTTGGTCTCGGCGATAGCGATACTCACGATAGAAATCGTCGGTGGTGGCAACCACACGAAAGCTGCGATGGCTGTCTCCAAGCGAATACGGAATGGTCCATTGCACGGCAGGATGGCGTTTAAGTTTCTCGTATGTCGCATACGAAATGTTGTTGGTGGCAGTCCCCATGTGGAAGACCGTATAGAGCAGCAGCTGGAGGCTCCCGCCGCGTGCACCGACGATCAGGTCGGTCTGGCTAATGGTATTGGTGAAACTCTCGCGTGCCCCGGTCCGTACGAGTTCAACGCCAATGAGGAGGGCTGTACTCAAGGCGATCGAGAGCGTGGTCAGGGCAGTCGTCAAGCGTCGGTTCTTCAATGACTTGTAGGCGAGAGACAGAAGTACCATAGGGTTCCTTGTGCTCGACGGTGTTCAATTGGGGCAACGCAAAGGTGCGATCGAAGAACGGTTGTAAGGTGCGATCGTGGCTGACGAAGATCAACGTCGCTTGGGTGGTGCGACAGCACTCAAATAAGAGGGTGAGAAAGTCTGTGCGCATATCATGATCGAGTGCGGAGGTTGGTTCATCGGCGACGATAAGCTCTGGGCTGCCAAGCAAAGCCCGAGCTGCGCCCACACGTTGTTGCTGACCGACACTGAGGGTGGTGACGGGTTCGCGCAGTACGTGGCGAAGACCCAGGCGGTCTGACAATTGTTGCACTGCCTGATCAAGGGAGACGTTACCGAGACGTTGTCGACGCGCCGGGTGCAAGCGGCAAGGTAACTCGATGTTCTCTTTCACGTTGAGGTACGGGATGAGATTGAACAGCTGAAAAATGTACCCGATGTGTATGCCGCGAAACGCGTCGCGCTGGGTATTGGTCATGGTGGTGAGATTGTGTCCAAGGACGGTAACAGTTCCACTGGTGGCGGTCAGGACACCTGCCAGAAGTCCTAATAGCGTGGTTTTGCCACTGCCACTTGGACCAAAAATGAAGACATGCTCTCCTTGTGGAATGATCAGGCTGGGGATCGAGAGTACGTCGACCGTTGCTCGATAGCCAAAGCGGAGTGATGTCAGAGCGATAGCATCCATCGTGCGTTATAACTCAACGCTGCCGTTGTCGTTGGTGATGGTTGCACCAAGCTGCTTCGTCTCTGTCAGCACTTGGATCGTCAGTTCGCGTAACTCGGGAAAGACCTTGGTGACATGAAAGCGAACCTGACTACCGGCCAGCGGCTTTTGGCAGGCGACGGTGAAGTCGGCCTGGACTTCGGTATGCGATCGGGGATCGTGATGCTCCTTGTGTCCTGCCGGCTGCTGTGTATGGGCGCGTTTGTCGTCAGCAACGAGTCCGATCTTCTGTTTGATAAACTGACAGAGGCGATCCGCCGGAAAGGCGACCATGCTCCCTATCTGCTGTTCGATCTGAGAGAAGGCCACCGCCTGGGCCTTTTTTTCAGCGTCGGTGCGAGCGGCGTGCTCGAAGCCGTAGAGGCTGGCGCCTGGGGCAATAAATTCAACCGTGGCGCGAGTTCCCTCAACCACGATGTTGATCCGCGCCTCACCGTGGACATGCGCGGCGTGACCTGGGTGCGCCGTCCGCGCAAATGCCAGTGGGGGACTCTGTTGTATGTACAGGGCAAGAGTGATGAACACCCATCTGGTGAGGATCATGGTGCACCCTCCTCTTCGAGTGGTTGGGTCGATATCCCCGTCATCTGGTAGGACACGTCGCCATAGGGGCTGGTGCTTTTGGCGACCTTGAGACGCCCCTCGACCCAGAGCGGTTGCCAAAAGTCGAACGTGATCTTTTTCTTTTTTTCCATCAGGACGTGCACGATCTGGTTTGGTGGCGGGGGCGGGACATGAATACACGCGCCAAAGTAGGGAACCAGGAGAAACTCCGACACCACAGTCTCCTCATCTTCGAGCGGAACAATAAAACCAGGCACCCGTACCATGGTCCCATTGAGTTGCTTGATGGCGGCTGGAATCTTGCCGCGTTTGTAGTCCAACTTCTCAAGGGTCTCCCAGGTGACGTCGGTTGGGGAGCCTGCGGCATGCGCAAGAGACGGGACGCTGAGTGGTTGCGAGAGCAGTAAGCGATTGGGCTGGTGGACGCAGGGAACGCCCGAGAGGAGTCCACAGAGAACGATCACCGTGACTTTCTTCACCTGCATAAATCCTCCGCTGCAGTGTCCCACGTGCGCGGGCACCGCCTACATGTCCCTACGCGTGAAGCATACAGACACGTGTGTTCAGGAGAACTCACGTAACATAGGTTACATGCAATTAAAATGCAATAGGTATGTAGTCTCAAAAATACTCTTTCCCCCAAGCTCGTGCTGTGATCTCTCGAAGTCAGCTACTCCCTTAATGAATTGCCCAGTGCGTTGTCAAGTTTATTGAGACTCACGTGGATGCAATGCAGCGGGAACCCGCGCCAGGTAGTCTTGCAGATGGAGTTGAACGTTCTGCGGTTCTTTGAGGTCTTTGTAGACGTGGGCCTTATAGAAACTCAGTCCTGCCTGCACATAGCCAATTTCGTCAGGTGTTAACTGCTGTAACGTTGGGTCTTTCTCTGGTGGGACGGCGGTGAACAGTTGATCGTAGAAGGCGACTAACGTGGTCGAGGCGAACCAGGAACTGCTACCAATCCGTTGCTGACGCTGCGTAATCGGTGCGAGATATTCGATAACCGGGTGATCATCAGTATTGAGTGGTGCGTCAGCGAACAAGTGTTGATGCTGATTCAAGGTGCCCGCATAGAGCAAGCCTGTGACTGCTGAGCGTAGGCTGTCGGTCGTGCGTAGATGGGTAAAGTCGAGCGGGGTCGCCTCAGGGTGGCCAATGAGGGCGACGATCGGCTTGTCGGCAAGAAAGTCACCGCGCCACAGTGTGACTTGCGGAAAGACGCTGAGCAGCGTCTTGGCGATAATCAGGAATTCGTGCTGCGAGAGTTGATACAGTGGTAACCACTGGGCAAACAGTCCACCGGGATTGAGTCGTGTACGGACAGTCGCGAAATGTTCCTGGGTATACAGACTGCTAGTGCCGGCGTGCCATGGGATAAACAGGTCGCTGATAATCACATCATACGTTTTGGCGGTGCCGAGGAGATAATTGCGACCATCCGCCACAATGACTTGTGAACGTGGGCTGGTAAACAGATTGTTCGTGTGTTCGTGGAAGTAGGTGCGGGCGGCAGTGACCACCTCTGGCAACAATTCACAGGTCACGACACGCTGGACCGTTGAGGAATCAAGCGCCGCACCAGCAGTGATCCCTGTTCCCATTCCAAGAAAGAACACCGTTCGTGGCTGCGGGTGGATCGATAAGGGAAGCTGCGCCTGACGTTGTTCATATTCCTTGCCGCTAGTTCCGCCCAAGGTGTAAAAATTATCTACCTTCAATCGTATGTGCTTGCCGCGTTGCACGACTGCGACTGTCCCGTGTCCACTCTCCCATACCTGAAGCAGCGATTCTTTTTGCGGGTTGATCCGCAATACTGGCAAGGTTGCTGGAGAAAGCACTGAGGCGAAAATCAGAATACCGATCATCGGGGCAAGCTGTAACAGCCAGTGTGAACGCGTCCACTGGTTGGCGACCACCAGCGCGAGCAGAAAATAGCTCATCGCCATCACCTGGATGCTGGTCCACAACCCGACTAATTCCAGCAAAACAAAACCAGTCAACAGTGAGCCCAGCACGGCGCCGACGGTGTTGATTGCCGTCAGGTGTCCCAATATCTGACCAACACTGGAGCCTCCCTGTGCGCTTGCTTTCAGGAGATAGGGAAAGACGGTTCCCAAGCAGAGCGCTGGAGCTAGCAACACCACATTGGCAGAAAAGAAGAGGGTGGTGAGGTATGAGTTCCATCCCTCTTGCGCGGCCAGATAACGGAGTCCGTTGGTGAGGCGATAGAACACAAGTGGTGATAAGCCGACCAAAATACCGCTCAGAGTGAGGAGCGTTGTTAGTACAGAAGCTACAACAAACCGGGTGCGGCCCAGGAGGTGTGCAACACCAGCACCGACAGCGAGAGCCAGCAAAAAGGTCATGAGAATGACAGCGAACGAATACACTGAATTGTGCAGAACCTGGACAAACATGCGTGTCCAGAGCACTTCCAGGGCCAGCGCAAGGAATCCTGAGGAGAACGCGATGACGGTCACTAAGGATGCTGGAGGAGGGGAAGTTTGAGCTGCCGGGCGCTTACGGTCAGCAGGGGGAGTCACTGAATGTTCAGGTGCGGAATCGTGCGTTAGGCTCAAGCGATACGCGATCGCGGCGACAAGCATATTGGCGGTTGTTGCCCAGAGATACGACGTACGGATTCCGAAGAGTGCGGGCAGGTAGAACCCGGCAAGGAACGCGCCGGTTGCTGCACCTAGCGTGTTCACCGCGTACAACAGGCTTGCGGTTGGTCCCAGCTCTTCCCGGCGTCGAATCAGGTACTGCCCCATGACTGGCAGAGTTCCTCCCATGCAGAGGGTGGGAGGAAGCAGGAAGAGGGCGGCCAACGTGAATTTAACGAGAAGAAAGAGTCCGGGAAAGTCGCCGAACGTGGCAAAGAGCGTTCCATAGCCGCGACGGTATAACGGCAAGAGCACGAACGAGAGCAGGGCTGAGAGACCAATAGCGAGTTCCAACACGGCATACCTGCGCAGGGGCTGTGTGAGCGTCGCGGCTCGTTGTCCGAAGAGAAAACTGCCCAGCGCGAGACCAGCGAAGAACACTGTCAGTGTCGTCGCCGTAGCCTGGGCGGTATTGCCAAACACTAAGCCGAGGTCTCTGACCCACAGGACCTGATAGACAAGTCCTGCGAGCCCTGAGAGAAAAAACAACGTGAAGAGAATAAAGCGAGAGGAAGAAGACTGTGCAAGTGTGGAGGAGGCTACGACGGTCATGTCTTCTATCGCCCAATGGTGTCTCCCAGCTTCATACCCGGTTGCACGGCTATCAGGTATCCACCGGCGGTCAGTGGGGTTGGTACCTCCAATTTACGTACTACTTGTTTGCTTTGTGTGTCAATGACCGAGAGAATGCGTTCTTTATCGCCAGAACCGGCAACCGCAAATGTCATATCGGGGTTGACGGCGATGTGACTGGCAGGGGCACCGACTGGCGCGTGACCAACAATCGCGGGCTTTCCGTTCAGGTGCTGTGCACTCCGTGCCATTATGCATCCCTCCTCATCAGAAATGCGCGTGTCTTATCTCAACCACAGAGTATTTGCAACTATATTGTATTATGATATGCAACGTATCCGCATTGCTATTGTAAGTAGAACACGGGACGACGGGAGTACGCACTCTGCAGGAACACGGAGTCACTATGCTGAAGAACCTGGCTGGTCGTGGCGCAGCGAACAATAGTCAGAAAATCAAGGAGGTCAAACACTGGGTGCAAGAGAGCTTGGCTCTGCCACCTGAGACGACCATTCTCATTACCGAACTGACCTGCACTGAGCCTGGGTGCCCACCTTTAGAAACGGTGATCGCTCTCCTCCGCGGTCCGGGGGACAACGTGCAGGAGAAGATCCATCGCAGCATCGCGGAGGTGACGAAAGAAGAGATCGAAACGCTATGTACGCGCTTTCCATTAGTAACCAACGCAACACGTAACGCGTAATACGCAACACGTAAAGGAGAGAATCTGTATGGCAACAGAAGGTACGGAGAAAAAAGTTCCTGTCACCGTTTTGACCGGCTTTCTCGGTGCGGGAAAGACCACGTTGCTCAATCGCATTCTGACGGAGAATCACGGCAAGCGCATTGCCGTGATTGAGAATGAGTTCGGTGAAATCGGGATCGATAATGATCTTGTGGTCAATGCCGATGAAGAGATCTTCGAGATGAATAACGGCTGCATCTGCTGCACCGTTCGTGGAGATCTCATTCGCATTCTCGGTAACCTGATGCGGCGCAAAGACAAGTTTGACTACATTCTTATCGAGACCACTGGTTTAGCTGATCCCGCACCAGTCGTGCAAACCTTCTTTGTCGATGACGAGATCGGTGCCCAGCTTGCGCTTGATGGACTGGTAACGGTTGTCGATGCGCATCACATCCATCTGCATCTTGACGAGAGCGACGAATGCAAAGAGCAGATCGCCTTTGCGGATGTGATCCTGCTCAATAAAACCGACCTTTGTACCTCTGAGGAACTTGAGCGCTTGGAGTCGCGCATTAAGTCGATGAATCGTTTCGCTAAAGTCCATCGTACACAGAACTGTGCGTTAGACATGGAGCGCTTGCTGAACATCGGTGCATTTGATCTCAGCAAAGCGTTGGAAATCGACCCGCAATTTCTGACTGATACCGCGCATGAGCATGACGCGACTGTGACCTCAGTGAGTATTGATTTGCCGGGCGATCTTGATGACAAGCGCCTCAACAAATGGATTGGCGAGTTACTGCGTGAACGTGGCACCGACATCTTTCGCATGAAAGGCATCTTGAGCCTCAAAGGTGAAGAGCGCCAGCTTGTCTTCCAAGGGGTTCACATGTTGTTTGATAACGCTATTGGTCGTCCGTGGGGACAAACACCACGCGGCAACAAGCTCGTTTTCATTGGCCGGAAGCTTGATCAAGAAGAGTTCACCAAGGGGCTACGGGCGTGTCTTGCGTAAGGCAGGGAACAGGGGACAGGAGGAGAATATGTCCGGTTGGCGTCCAAAGCGAAAACTCCCCAAACAAAGTGAATTACCACAACAATGGTCGACGGCTCTTCCTGATTATGTCAACGCATTGCGTTTCTCACCTGCTGGCACGCTGCTTGCCGCTGCGACCTTAGCAGGCCCAGTGGTGGTTCTTGATGCGGCGCAAGGCGATATCCGCTATCAGCTTGATGGGCACGCCGGCGGGTCCTTTGCGGTTGCCTGGTCACCTGATGGCAAACTGCTCGCAACCAGTGGTCAAGATGGCATGGTTCATCTCGTTGATGCAACAACTGGCAGTCTCGTCGCGCAAATGGAAGGTGGCGACGCGTGGGTCGAGCATGTGACGTGGTCACCCGACAGCCAATATCTTGCTGCTGCCGCAGGCAAAGTCGCGCAGATTTTCTCAGCCCAGGGAAAAATTCTCACCGAGGTGAAATCCCACGCCAGTACCATCTCCAGCCTTGTCTGGTTGCCTCAGGCCGAACTGCTGGTGACATCATGTTACGGTGGTCTTCAGTTTCTCTCTCTTGAAGATGCACAGCCAGTCAAGCGCTACGGGTGGAAAGGTTCGATTCTTTCACTTGTTGTCACCCCAGACGGAAAATATCTGGCATCAGGCAACCAGGATAATTCGGTCCATGTGTGGCGTGCGCACAATGGCGAAGATTTCCAGATGGGCGGTTATCCGACAAAAGTCACAACGCTGGCGTTTAGTGCCAATTCACACACCTTAGCGACCGGCGGTGGCAAAGAGATTGCCCTGTGGGACTTCTCTGGCAAAGGACCGGCAGGAAAGAAGCCGACGATCCTCAACGGTCACACTGGCTTGATAACGGATCTGGTCTTTGCCCGCATGAGCGGTCAGCAGCGACTCCTCTCGGTGGGACGTGACGGTCTCCTTTGCACCTGGGCGCCGAACCTCTCGCCACGCACGATTTCGCTCACTAACGGCGATGCTCCCTTGGAGCGGGTTGCGGCTGACCCACAAGGGCGACTCATTGCCGTGGCCGATAAAGTCGGACGGGTGAGTGTGTTCGTGCATCAGTAGCGACGATCTGCCTTCATTGAGGGTTAGACCTTAGTGGGGCTCACCTGGCAAAACCGGAGGGGAATAAGGGGTATTTATGGAAATGTACGATGCAGCGTGGGCGGAGAATTTTGAGAAATTAGCTGAAGCGGGAATTCCCGGTCGCGAGGGCCTGTTTCGTCTTTGCGCCACGAGCCTTGCCTCACTCCCTGAACAAGCAGAGGTGCTCGTAGTCGGCTGTGGGGTGGGCTCGGAGTCATCAGTCACAGCTTAAGCCGTTAGCAGCAGTAGAATTTCCTCTCCCTTAGGGAGAGGGCTAGGGTGAGGGGATAAACAATAGCGGTTTTGGTCTCTTGGTACCCTCATCCTGACCTTCTCCCTGGGGGGAGAAGGAACCCATACGCGCTGTGCTCCACCTCAAACACAAGGATTTTTCCTTAAGTTGTGAGTGGTGGGTTGAGACCCGTGAGACCCGCAATTCTCATTTTGACCTAAATCGGACCACGCGACATTGGCACACGCATGATTCCCGGCCACGAATGGCCGGGCTACAAAACTGCGCTGGATACATCCCGTCTTCAGCCCCATTCATGGGGCGTCGTACTGTGTAGCCCGGTGATTTATCGCCGGGGGGATACGCGAGACTACTTGTGACGCAGTGTACGAATCTCCTGTGGTCTGATTTAGGTCAACCGTCAATGTAGGCCGGAATAAGCGCAGCGTTTCCGGCAAGAGCGCGCCGGGAACGGCCTGCGGCCTTATCCCGGCCTACAGCGCTGACCCACACCGCTCCATTAATGAGAATTGATGCCGTGTGACAGCCGATGTGGAAGCCGATCACTGCGAAAGTTATGTCATGTTGGCTCATATCAAGTTACCTTGCCACAACTCTTCGAGAAATTGTTGCCAAGGATAAACCTCGATCCGATCGTCGGTGATGCGCTTGTGAGCCTCCCTGGTGACGACAATGCGCCGTGCCCGTGGGTATTCGTCGCCAAAGGCACGCAAGCCTTTCAAGTGATGTGCTGAAAGATTGTCACTGGGTTTACTTTCCACCGCGAGTTCACCTTTCCCAAGAACGAAGTCTACCTCGAACTGAGTTGAGGTCCGCCAGTAGCTGATCGCAAAGCGACGCCCTGAGTAGTGGGCATAGGCGCGTAATTCCTGCCAGAGAAAGTGCTCAAACACCCGGCCAAATGCGTCCGACTGTGGGAGGACTTTCTCTCGACCTGTCAGTGCACCGCACACACCGACATCAAAGAGATAAAACTTCGGTGTCTGGACGACGCGGCGTTTTGGCTTCAACAGAAAAGCTGGGACAAAGTCACCGAGTAAAGTATCGACAAGGATGGCGTAATAATCTTTCACCGCAGCTGCGCTGACCCCAACATCCTGTGCGATGTTGGTGTAGTTGACGATCTCGCCGTTCATGAGTGCTGCAACTTCCAGGAAGCGAGAAAACGCAGGAAGATTACGAACGAGGGCTTCAGCATGGACTTCTTCTTTCAGATAATCGGCGATATAGGCATGAAGCAATTCGCTGGCATCCCCGCTCTGATAAATTTTCGGCAGCAACCCACGTGAGAAGGCGTGTTCAAGGTTAAACTGGGGGATTTCATGCGACACGAGTGGAAAAAGTTCGCGTCGTACGGCCCGTCCGCCTAAGAGGTTTTGACCCGCCCGCCGCAATTTACGAGCCGAGGAACCAGAGAGAATAAAGCGCACCCCGACGTTTTCGATATTCCACTGCACCTCATCAAGAAGCTCGGGAATCTTCTGGACCTCGTCGATAATCACCGGCCCGGCTTTCGGGTTAACTGCACGACAACGCTCACGCAAAGCCTCTGGACGAGACTTGAGCAGGCGAAACTCCGAGGCGTTGAGCAGATCAACGTGCAATGAGTGGGGGAAGAGGAGACGCAGCAACGTGCTCTTCCCAGTCTGTCTGGGGCCCCACAAAAACAACGATTGCCGCGCTGCAATATCCAGCTTAATAAGTCGTTTATACATGCATAAACGACTTACCATCTTGAATTAGTATAGGGAAGATGTATCAGAAAATCCTGACTCTTGTGCGCTAAATCGAACCACGGAAGATTCGTACACTTCGTCACATGCTGTCGTGCTTCTTTCCCCGGCGCTGAAGCACCGGGCTACATAGCAACGCCGGATGAATCCGGCTTCAGCCCCATTCAGGGGGCGTTGTTATGTAGCCCGGCCATTCATGGCCGGGAACGTCGAGTGTACTAATGTCGCGTGGATTGATTTAGGCACTGGCATGCCTCGTTGAAAAGAGGTGAGCGAGGTGCTCATTTCCCAGGCTGGCGTTGTGTCACTTCGGCAATTGTCGCGTCGATACTTGGAGCAAGGGTGCGCAGTCGGTTGAGTTCTTCCAATACGCGGGTAACGAACGTTCGTGTGTCGAGCGGTAAGGTCCGTTGACAGACGGTGTAGCCACGGCCCACGATCTCGTATCCTTTCCAGGTACGCAGCTGGTCACGCGCTTGCTCCAGAAACTGTTTGATAAACTCTTCTTGTGCCGGAAACTCCTCTTCTACATGGAAGTGGATGGGAACGATGCGGTCACGAATTTGTGGCGCTTCGACATAGGTCTCGAAATGAATCCCGCCTTGATTCTCATTGAACCAGCCGTCTTTGTAGAGGTGGAGATACACACCTCGATTATAGAGGTGCCATTCATCGGAAAACCATTTGCTTTGACGGAGACGTTCTTCCAGCTCGCGAAAGAGAGGTTTGAGATCTTTCATAGTGCCTCGTGTTCGATGGGGCGATGAGAGCAACAGTTGTTGATTTCTTGTGTCATGTCCTTAGAAGTCGCGCGGACAGACCGCGATTCCTTTCTCTGGACGGAACTGGCGGCGAGCAAGGGCAGAGGGGAGCGGGTACTGTGCCGGACCTCCCTCTGTGAGCCAGTGACATAAGAGGTCGGTAAGATGTTGAGGCAGTATGCCGCCAAGCCAGAGTGTTTGCGGGGACCGTCCCCGCACGAACTGACGGATGCCGATCACGTTCGACCAACGACACTCGCCTAAACAACGTGTGACAACCACTCGGCCACCAGGAAGGTTGTGTATCGCGTGTTGGAGAGCGTCCAACTGCGCATCATGATCAACGTCGGGGTGTTTCCGTTGGGTTCCGCAACAACAATCTCGACACACGTACACGATGGTTGAACTGGGTGGTACCTGGTGCTGTTCCTGACGTTTGGAGTGGTTCGTGTTCATCATAAGGATAAAGGGCCTTTCAATAGAGTACGCTTATGGCTTTGGCAGGTTTCTGAGAGCCGTTGGTGATACTTTCGTGCGAAACCCGCGTGCTAATCGTCGCTTGCGCTTCCAAGGGGGAGTGGGAAGGTCTGAGGTCCACTGTCGCAATCCGCGCTGCAGATAGCGCGGTTCGAGCCCAAGCACAGTGCACACGTTGTGAAACGAGAGCGGGCTCGCGTCATCATTAGAGAAGAGCCAACGTTCAGCATCACGTGTCAACTGTCGCGCGGATGGTCGTGTTTCTATCCGATGTCGCAGTTGATAGCATTGCACCGCATCTTCCAGAATGGCACGCATGAGTTGTGGTAACCAGGAAGACTGCTCAACGTTCGGCAATGCAAAGCACTGTTCCGGTAGATAATAATTCGGTTGCAGAAGATCCGCCAGCGAAAATACACGCGGTGGTACGGGCGAGGTTGAGGCCCGGGGGGCAGCCGCTGAAGACGTCACCTGGTACGATAGGTCTACCATATTGAAGAATTTATAACATTTGCAATTTAATTGCAATTATAATAATAAAGGTCTCTTACAGCTTCCTATGAGACGGCGCAAAGCAAATCTCCAGCGGTCCTTACTGAGCGAACAGCGGGTCCCAGTGTACCTGATCTCTGGGTTTCTCGGGGCAGGGAAAACCACCGTGTTACGCGGGTTGCTCCATTACACCAAAGCGCAGGGGCTGACAGCCGCGGTGCTGATGAACGAGTACGGAGATGTCAGCATCGATGGTGAGCTGTTGCAAGGCGAAGGCTTTGGCGTCACTGAACTCAGCGATGGCTGTATTTGTTGTACGCTCAGTGTCGATTTCGTTGTGACCATGCAAGCGGTCGCCGCCCGTCGACCTGATGTGATCTACATTGAAACGACTGGCCTGGCGAACCCTCTTGATCTGCTTGAGCAACTGACCAGTCTGTCGCTCCTACCCGTGGTGCGGGTTGCGGCACTGATTGCGGTGCTCGATGCGCGCGGGGTTGTCAGACAGGGGACTGACCTTGGTTATCAGGTCCAGCAATACACAGCGATGGCAGATCTGGTTGTGGTGAACAAAACCGATCTAGCAACCGAAGAACAAATTGCCTCTCTTGTGAACGAAATTTATCAACGCAGTGCGCAAGCAGAAATCGTGCTCACAAAACATGGGCAGCTCGACTTTGGCAAAATCCTCACACGCTCCGTTGCGCACCCGGCGTCAGCACTGCCACATGTCCACACCCCGGTTCACAATCAGGTTGCTACGTTTACCTATTCCTGTCCCCGTGCGTTTGATCCAACACGGTTTGAGGCGTTCTTACAGGCCCTACCCGATGACGTGTGGCGTCTCAAAGGATTCCTGCATGTGGATACCAACCCTCAACAATGGTTACTGCAGTACGATGGCACGTACTTCACGCTCGACAAAGTGACGCTCCGCCCCGCGCCTCTTGACCATCTCGTGTTCATTGGCCAACGGTTAGATCAAGCCGCACTGATAGCTGCCCTTGCTGACTGTTTGCTGTCGGACGATAGGCGACCAACGTAGCTTCTTTGTGATGTAGATCCCCCCACTCTCCATATGCGCACCGCCATTTCCCTTTCCACTACTGACTTGGAAGAGCTCTTTGTTGAAGCTGGCCGACAGCTCGATGTCCCGCTGTCACGCACGTCCGACGAGTTTGTCCTCTCCATGCCAGAGCGATTAGGCAAAGGCTCGTTTCGCGCTATCGAGTTACGCGAGGGATTGAGCCTTTTTTTCTTGGACTATTACCTGGACGTCGATTTACGGCTGCTAACCCAGCGCGATCATAGCCTGTGGGGATCGACTTTTTGTCTGGCAGGTCAGTTTTCCTGCACAGCGCGAGGGCTGAAGGATGAGCTACAGTTTCGTGCAGGAAGCCAGAACGTCTTCGTTGGTTCGACCTCCGGCAGCGTCACCCTCATTCCTAAAGCACAGCCGGTCCATCTGGTAGGGATGCATGTTGCGCCGCAGTGGCTCCAATCCTTGCTAACAGATGAGTCACCCATGCCTCTGGCACTCCAACGTGCCTTGCAGAATTCTACCCAGGATCTTCCGTATTCGTACTCAGACAACGTGACTGCGGCGATGCAAGTGGCGCTCCAGCACTTGCTGCATTGCCCATATCATGGCCCACTGAAGCAGCTCTGTCTTGAGAGTAAAACGCTCGAACTCTTGGTTTTACAATTGGCCGATGTCCCACGCGACCCAGCTCCCTCTCTGCATGCGTCACTTCGCCCGCAGGATGTCGATCGTATTTATTGTGCCCGCGACATCTTGCTCCGGAACCTGAGCCAACCGCCCTCTCTGCTGACACTGGCCAGGCAAGTCGGCGTAAATGATTTCAAGCTTAAACGTGGATTCCGCCAGGTTTTTGGCACCAGCGTGTTTGCCTATCTCCATGAGCACCGCATGCAACAGGCGCGGACGTTGCTGACGCAAGGCGATCTCAGTGTGAAACAAGTGGCCTCTACCATCGGCTACGCCAGCCTTGGACACTTTACGGCTGCATTTAAAAAACGCTTTCGTACTACGCCTGGCGTTGTCAGTCGCACCCGGTAAAAACTCCGCCACGGGATAAAAAAGCTCCTTCACGGGTCTGTTTGTTTCTTTATTTGTGCAACTGTATTGCATATGGTACGCAGCTCCTTGAACGACTGAAGGAATGCAGCCATATGCGCAACAAGCAAAAGCGGATGCTCATCGTCAGTATGGTGCTGAGTGTCATGGTCGAGGGGTGGACTGGTGTCCCGGTAAGTGCACAGCAGCAGTCATAAGCCCAGTCCAACGTGCCACCGCCACAACAACCGGGGACGCCGCCTCATACGCAGTCAGCGAATAGCGTCATTCGCCTCGATACGGTGACCGTCACCTCGCAGCGGCGCGAGGAGAATCCCGAAAAAGTACCGATGAGCCTACGGGCGTTTTCTCAGCAAGAGTTAGATGATCGCGACGCCAGACAGACACGTGAGGTATTCAACGCTACACCAAATGTGACATTTTCCTCGTCGCAAGGCAGTCTGCAGGGAACCAATTTGTTTATCCGTGGCATTGGCTCGGTGGTCTCAGGTGTTGACCAATCAATTGGCGTCTACGTTGATGACGTGTTTGTCGGGGATCCACAAGGGTTTGATATCGATTTTCTTGATCCTGAGCGAGTCGAAGTGTTGCGTGGTCCGCAAGGAACCTTGTATGGCCGAAACGCGCTCGGCGGTACGGTGAGCCTCTTCTCTGCGCTCCCGGAGCATACCTTTTCTTCTTCGCTCAACGTTGAGTATGGCAACTACGACTATCGTAAAGTGCGTACGACCGCAAACCTACCGCTCATCAAAGATACGCTCCTCAGCCGTTTTTCCTTTAATTACACTGAACGTGATGGCACGGTCAAAAACCTCTTCGATGGCAAGCGGATTAACAATCTCGACAATTTGAGTGGGCGAGCCAGGCTGTTGTTCCTCCCGGCTGATAATGTCGAAGTGCATATGATTGGTGAGTACGGGCGCGACAATCTCGTGAATACCGCCTATAGCGATTTCTTCTCGAAGAACCCCCATCGCGTCAGTATCTTCGATCCGTTGAACTATGACCGCGAGGTGTATGGTCTTTCCGGGAAGATCATATACAAGGCTCCTCAGTTTACCCTACATGCGATCAGCGGCTTTCGCGGGGTGAATGTGCAAGGCGAGGGCAGCGACTTCCGTCCTGAGAACGAGGTGTTCCAAGGCTATGTGATCAACCACCGACAGTTCTCACAAGAAGTACGTATCGCTTCTCCGTCAACTGAGCGACTGCGCTGGGTTAGTGGTGTGTTCTACTACCATGAGGATTTGCATTACATTAACTTTTACTCACTGGTTCCTGGGTTGGCGAGCTTTGGGCTCCCACCTGGCTATCGTGAAACCTCGGATGCTAACGTTGCTACTAATAGCTATGCCGTCTTTGGTGATGTTACGTACACGCTGATAGAGAAGCTCGATGTGACGGCAGGCCTTCGTTTTTCACGCGATGAAAAAAACCTTGACTATGCGCACGATAATACCCTGGGCTTACCGCAAGTCTTTGCCGTACGACAAAAAGCCAAACGTGACGCGGTGTTCAACAACTGGACCCCACGCTTCGTGGCCTCGTATCAATGGACTCCGTCAGTGTTGACCTACGCCAGTATCAGCCGTGGGTATAAGGCCGGAGGGTTCAACACGGCATTTGCTGGAAGCGATAAATTTAAGTTCTCCGACGAATCAGCCTGGAACTATGAAGTCGGGCTCAAGACACGTCTGCTCGATGAGCGGCTCGCGCTTAATCTGGCTGCATTCTACTTCACCCTTCGCGACCAGCAGATTAGTGTCTTTAACGGCTTCTTTACCACGACCGACAATGCGAAACGCTCGCGTAGCTTTGGCGGCGAAGTGGAGCTTGCGGCACGGCCTTTTGCCGGTTTCGACTTCACTGCTGGTTTTGGCTACGCCGACTCGACCTTCCGCAATTTTAAGAATTTTCAACCAAACCAAGATGCATCCGGGAATCGTGTTCCTTACGCATCGAAGTTCACAGTCAACGTTGCCGCCCAATATCGTTACCCATTGACGACGTGGATGACGATGATGGTACGTTGGGATTACCTCTATCGTTCCTCCTTCTTGTGGGATGTCGCCAATAAAGTCAAAGAGCCCGACTATTCTCTGGTGAATATTCGCCTTGGTCTTGAGGCCGAGCGGTGGGATTTGTTCTTCTTCATGCGCAACGCACTCAATGAGACATATCACATTGGAGCGTTTGCGGGCGCCAACCCTGGACCAGTTGGGACACCTGGTGATCCACGCACGTACGGTGTCCAAGCGCGTGTCCGGTTTTGAGGAAAGAAGCAAGAATGGGAGGTGTCAGTGGCGTTCGATGTGCCATGTATATGAGGTGGCAATGGGTCCCTTCTCCATCAGGGAGAAGGTCAGGATGAGGGGGAGAAGAATGGTGTTGCTTCTCAAGGAGTCTCGTCATGACTACTGTTGGCGTGTTTCTCTCGACCGCTCACTTTCCTGAACAATCGTATCATGAGGTGTTTGACAATGTTCTCACTTATGCACAAGCCGCCGAGCGGCTGAGCTATGACGCGGTGTGGGTCAACGAGCATCACTTCATTCGCTTTGGCGCCTGCTCGTCATCGCTGGCGGTGGCTGGGTTTCTCCTGGGACACACACGCCGCATTCGCGTCGGGACTGCGGTCGTGCTAGTGCCGCTGCATCATCCAATCGAAGTCGCCGAGCATGCTGTGTTGCTTGATCATCTCAGCGGTGGACGGCTCGACCTTGGCTTGGGACGTGGCGCATATCCGCGCGATCTTGCAGTGTTCGGCTGTCCAATCGAAAAAACTCAGCAAGCGATGTTCGAGAACGTTGACGTGATACTCCGGGCCTGGAGTCAAGAAGCGGTCGGTTTGGACAGTGATCTCCGCCGTTTTCCGCCAGTGTCAGTGACACCGAAACCTCGCACGCAACTACATCCGCCGGTGTATATTGCTGCCGGATCGCCTGAGACGGTGACCTGGGCGGCGCGGCGTGGATTGCCGATGCTGTTTGGTTGGTATCTGTCGATCGATGAAATGGCTCGGCAGGCGGATCTGTATGCTCAGATCGCGAGTGAGGCTGGACATGACCCAGCGACAATTGCCCATGTGGTTGCTGGCATTGGTCATGTCGCTTCCTCACGTGAGGAAGCGACACGCGCCCTCATGGATAATCTGATCTGGTGGTCTGAGGTGGGACAGGCTGCGGGCAGTCATGACGACCTCGCCAAATATGAAGGCTATCGCCATTTACAGCAGCGTGACACTCGCAACAAGGCGCTTGGTATTACAAATCCGCGCGACATGGCACAGCATCTCATTGACGTGAATCCGGTCGGTACCGCTGAACAGTGTCGTGCGTGGCTGCAAGAGGCAAGCGCACGCACAGGCGCGCGACGGTTTGCCGTACTTCTTGATCTTGCTGCGCAGCGTGAGCCTGTGTTGGAGAACCTCGAACGCTTTGCCCATGAAGTTGTAGCACCGCTGACTTCAGCGTCGGCTCAGGTATGACTGTTCACGGTACGAAACAACGCACACCATCTTTTTCTGAGCAGTCAGCTGCGCCCAGCACCCAATCCCTGCAAGCCAAACTCGCAGTGATTGCATGCCTGTATATCGCCTTTGGTATGGCGAGCGGTTTCTTCTACACGGCAGTCCCCGCCATTTTTCGTCAACGCGGTGTCTCCCTCGAAGTCATTGGATTATGCACGTTAACCTATCTGCCGTTTGGTCTTAGGCGGTGGCAGGAAACAACTTACCGCAATAGTGATTGACCGGAGTGGAGAGCCTCTGCACAAGAGCAGGGATGAGAGACGAGACCATTGTGTGCTGGCTTCGGTCTAAGTATCGAAGTCTGGTCGAAGAGCTGGATGAACGCGGGCGAC
>VGTJ01000082.1 GCA_016874775.1 Deltaproteobacteria bacterium | reverse complement strand
CAAAGGCCTACAGGTCTCCGACGATGAGTTTCAAGCGCTCAATATCAAACCCGGTAAGTTTCATGGCGATTGGAACTATACGCTTCTTCCTCGCTCTTAATCGGTAACTTAATTCTTGCCCATGCCTTAGTGGACCGAGAGACACAGCAACGTCAACAGAACCCAAGCTACCGTTATCAGCCGGATAGTATTTACGATGGCTTGATTCGTTCTCTGTTTTCAAAGTTTCACCGCCTCGCCGACCGTTACGAAGTTTGCATAGCCAAACGTGGTAGCAAAGATCGCAACCACGCTCTTCAATCAGCCATCGAGCATGCGGAACGAGAATTCGAGCGGACATTCGGCTTTTCGCGAGGAGGGAAAGACGCTTGGCAGATTACTATCTCAAACCCTCAAAAGACCGTCTGCCTACAGGCTGCTGACTATTTTCTTTGGGCAGTGCAACGATTCTACGAAGTGCGCCGCCACCCGCAGACGCGCGAAGAAATTCGTGAAGATCGCTTCCTGAACATGCTTTGGTCTCAAATCGGTGAGATTCATGATCTCGATTTTGGCGGGACGCACGGCACGTTCTTCACTGCACAGCGCCCCCTCACTCTTGAAGAGCGCTTTGGAAAGAAGCGCCGGAAAAAGAAAAAGCTGTGAGTATAGGAGCCCCGAAGGCTCTCACGGCACGGGGCCGAGTTTCGCTCACAGCAAAAGCATTATGGCAGAAGCTTTCCTCAAGTTCAAATCCTGGAAGGGTGGTCTTAAACTAAGAACGTAGCAAGTTTTAAGGTGCGAGATGCCTATCGAGTAACGCCTGGCAAACGAAACGAGATGGCGCGAAACGTGGTGGCATTGTAGAGGTACTGCGATGATACAGAATGACCATGAACTAGAAGTAATGAGAGAGCGGCTCGCTAAGATGGAACGGGTGCTCGAAGCCCTACGCAAAAACGCTCGCCTGGAAGAATGGCCAGCATTGAGTTCTGGTTACTGCCTGGAGATTGAAAGAGTGCAAGGAGAAATCCTCGACTATTTGATGACACCGGTGTCCCTCGAAGAAACCGCAGCATAAATTCCCGTGATTGCACCTATCATCGGAAATTGTGTTGCCCCTGCGGTATCCGTACACATACACACGCTGCATGGCTGATGAGGTGAACAACTTCGCGGTCTTGCCCAGCGAAAACGAATCTGAAATACAAAGCGCGTGGGTTTCTGGATAAAGCTCCGTCAAGAATGTGCTCACGCGTTTGCTGTCACTCCGCCGGCATCGGACTTCTCTCCAGAAGACATTGCTCTGCTGGAAAAGATCGCACGCCTGATTGTGAACCGTGGTATGGCAGCTCCGGCCTTACTGTTTCTTGAATCTCTGGGGCCACTGAGCTTTCTTGGTAGCCAAGTTGTCTATGGGCTCAAGCCGTTTCTCGACGTTGTCATTGACCCAGCAGACGCTGAACGACTGGCGATTCTTTTGGAACGACGTGATGGCATTGATCAGTTGACACTTTGTATTCAGCAACGGGTAGGATGAAGAGCACGAGTACGCAGATGTTGCTTGCCACTAGCAGATGAATAGTACAGATTACTTGGAGAAAGCTAAAAGCAGTTATAGAGGAGCCCGAACATGCTTAGACAATGCAGCGTTCGACTCTTGTGTCAGCCGTTGCTATTACGCAGTCTTTCAGGCTGCCATTGCGGCATTGATCGATCTGACTGATTTCCGACCTCAAGGCGGAGAGTGGAGCCATAAGGCAACCCAAGCAGAATTTAACCGGCGTCTCGTGATGCGCCGTAAAGTCTTCCCTGGAGCAATTGGGCGAACCCCCTTGACCCTCATTGAGTGGCGACATCGAGCAGATTATTCTCCGATAACCACAAATCGCCAAACGGCAAAGATCGGAGTTTCGCTAGCCGAGGCTTTTTTTGCTGCAGTAGAGAGTCGGATAGGAAAACCATATGACCCGAAAAGCAAGCCAACTTAGAAAGTTTCCCATAGAGACGCGTGACGCGCTTGCCCAGTATCTCGCCGAGCTTGAGAAGGCGTATCCTCTGGGAAGCAAAGCCTGTCAGATTCTTTCGTGGGCAGAATATGGCACGGATAGTTACCTTGTAAAAATTGCCCCGCCACCAAGTGAAAAACAATGGCGTAAGCTCTCGCAACATATGGCGAAGATCGGGACTCGCATTTTGGCGGAAAGCGATCAGTTCTTCATTCTCACTACGTAGACGTTTCCTCACCACCGCATGACTCCTCAAGACCTACGCGTCATTCTGGCCACTGATTGTGGTAGCACGACCACCAAAGCTATTCTCATTGAGAAACTTGGGGACGAGTATCGGCAGACCCATCGCGGTGAAGCGCCTACGACCGTTGAAGCACCTTTTGAAGATGTAACTCGCGGTGTTCTCAATGCGATCCAAGAAGTGGAAGAACTGTCTGGCCGCACGATCCTTGATGGCGAGCGCATTATTACTCCGGCAAAGGATGGTACCGGAGTCGACATTTATATCTCAACTAGCAGCGCTGGTGGTGGACTACAAATTGTCGTGGCCGGGGTTGTCAAATCGATGAGTGCGGAAAGTGCACAGCGCTGTGCGCTTGGTGCCGGGGCGATTGTTATGGATGCCCTGGCAGCCAACGATGGGCGCCCGAGTTATGAGAAAATCGAACGCATTCGTCACCTGCGACCTGATATGATCTTACTTGCGGGCGGCACTGACGGCGGCACGATTCCCCATGTCGTCGAAATTGCTGAATACATTGCTGCGGCTGATCCGCGCCCGCGCCTTGGTATTGGCTATCAACTGCCCATTATCTATGCGGGCAACAAAGATGCGCGTCAGCACGTGCAGCAAATCTTGGGAGACAAAACCGCCTTATCGATTGCTGACAATATCCGGCCAATCTTAGAACAAGAAAACCTCATGCCCGCACGGCATAAGATTCACGACTTGTTCCTGGAGCATGTGATGGCGCAAGCGCCAGGATACAAGAAATTGATCTCCTGGGCTGGTGCGCCAATCATTCCCACGCCTGCGGCAGTTGGCATGATTATCGAGACGCTAGCCAAGCGCGAGAGCATTAACGTTATCGGAGTAGATATTGGTGGCGCGACAACAGATGTGTTCTCGGTCTTTGCTGGGGTGTTTAACCGCACCGTCAGCGCTAATCTCGTCATGAGTTACAGTGTCGCGAACGTTGTCGCTGAGGCTGGTCTCGATAACATTCGTCGATGGCTCCCTTTCGAGTTTGAAGAACAAAGCCTCCGCAATCAGATCAAGAATAAGATGATTCGCCCGACGACGATCCCGCAGACCATTGGTGATCTGCAAGTCGAACAAGCCATTGCCCGAGAGGCCCTGCGTCTTGCTCTTGATCAACACAAAGAATTAGCCGTTGGCCTCAAAGGGGTACAACAGGAACGCTCAGTGTCTGATGCATTCACACAAGCTGCATCAGGCCAAAGTTTAATCGACATGTTTGCCTTGGATCTGATCATCGGCAGTAGTGGCATTCTTTCGCGTGCACCACGACGTGTGCAGTCGATGCTGATGATGATCGATGCCTACGAACCGCTCGGCATGACCCAGCTCGCGGTTGATAGTGTTTTTATGATGCCACACTTAGGCGTGCTCTCAACGGTGAACGAACACGCTGCAACCGAAGTCTTCGTCAAAGACTGTCTTGTGCCACTTGGCACCTGCGTCGCGCCCCAAGGGGCAGGCAAATCTGGTGAACCATGTTTTTCGTATCGCTTACTGTTTCCTGAGGAACGCGTCCTCGAAGGAACAGTCTCCATCGGCGAACTTCGCTTCTTACCCTTAACGCTCAACCAAGAAGCCGCAATCGAGGTAACCCCGACGTGTGGGTTTGATTTCGGTACAGGCAAAGGCAAGAAACTGACCGGCAAAGCGAAAGGCGGGGTTGTGGGACTGTTTCTCGATGGACGCGGCAGACCAATTACGATCGCTGATAAGGAGGCTGTCCGTCGGCAAAGCACTACTCCAACTGATTCGTCCGACAGCAGGGCGGGTGTTGTTTGCCGGACACGACCTTACCGCGTTCAGCAATTCTCATTTTGACTTCGTGTAACCGTCAATGTAGGCCGGAATAAGCGTAGCGTTTCCGGCAAGCGCGCGCCGGGAACGGCCTGCGGCCTTATCCCGGCCTACGTATCTTGCCCGTAGGCGACTCCATCGGCGCGTTTGGGTTCATAATGAGAATTGCTGTACCGCGTTAGATCGTGAGGCGCTTATCCCTTATCGGCGGCGCTTGCAGGTGATCTTCCAAGATCCCTACTCGGCCCTGAATCCGCGGATGATGGTCGGCGAAATTGTCATGGAAGGCATGGCCGCGCATGGCATTGGTCATAATCGCGATGAGCGCGAACAGCGCGCCAGAGACATTCTCGTGCAAGTGGGCCTCGATCCAGATGTGATCTATCGTTACCCGCACGAATTTTCTGGTGGCCAGCGTCAACGTATTGGTATCGCCCGCTGTTTAGCGGTGGAGCCGGAATTTATTGTCTGCGATGAAGCCACCAGCGCTCTGGATGTCTCAGTTCAAGCACAGATTGTGAATCTATTAGAGGAACTCCAAGCTGACCTTGGGCTCACCTATTTATTTATTACTCACAATTTGGGCGTGGTCGAATATCTCGCCGATGAAGTTGCGGTCATGTATCTTGGGCGTATCGTTGAATATGGCAAGACTGAGGAGATTTTCGCCAACCCACGTCATCCCTACACCCGAGCGTTACTCTCCGCCGTTCCTAAAATTGATCCACAGACGAAAATGGAAAAAATTCGTCTGACCGGAGACATTCCCTCGCCGGTGAATCCGCCGTCTGGGTGCCATTTTCACCCGCGCTGCACGCAGGTCATGGAACAGTGTAAAACTGTTCCCCCATCAATAATCGAGACGAGACCGGGTAAAGATAGTCACACCGTATGGTGCCATCTCTATAAGTAAAAATGCATTTCTCAGGCGAGGTCGACCCTACCAGTGTTTGCTGACAGCAGCAAAGAAATGAGTCGGACAGTAGACTCTGCGCTCATTTGCGCCCGTTGCCGGTTTGCCACAGTCCGGCCACTCGCATCGTTGGGGTTTTTCGTAAGCAGTTAACAGACGAACCGGTTGACGTGGGGACGTAGAACGGCCGCCAAATCGTGGAGAATTCTGCGATGGCATATCGACTCCTCTCTTTTAGTGACAGGAAAGTGAGCTTCCGTGGCGACGTGAAAGTCACGAGTCGGTTGTCGCTTCTCCCCATTGCTCAGGCAACGGTTGCGGTCCCGGAACGATGCCAGCGATATCCGGATCTTCTGCGTTAGGATCGCGTGGACCGTTTGCTGTCTTGTTTTGTTTGATTTCTAGTCGGCGTGCAGCTTTGTCTTGTTGTTTTTGTTGTCGTGCGCGCTCTCTCTGGCGTTTCTGAAACGTCGCGTGAGAATTACTCGCCATCAATGACCTCCAATGACTTCTTTTCGCTTTTTTGCTTAGCGGCGCTGTCGTTAGCACGAGACAGCACCGCGTCTGTACCCGCAGCGACGATTATGACCCCTGGTGTTTGTGGATTACCAACGTCGTTCGCGACCACCACCACCACGATTCCCACCACCAAAAGAACGCCCGCCACCACCTCCACCACGCGGCTCTTGCGGTTTGGCTTCATTGACCGTCAGTGCACGACCATGCAACTCCGTGCCGTTGAAGCGTGCTACCGCCTGCTGCGCTTCTTGATTCGTGGACATCTCCACGAACCCAAATCCACGCGACTTGCCAGTCATCTTATCCATAATGATCGTTGCCGATGAGACCGCACCGACCTGGCTAAAAAGATCTTCCAAATCTGCATTCGTCGCCTGAAATGAGAGATTGCCAACAAATAACTTCGTAGCCACAGATACCTCCATCAAAAAAAAAGGCCCCGGAACCTATGAGAGGGTTCCCGGGGCCTCATCTGTTTCGAACCAGCTCACTGTAACGAACGGCAAGAGCCGAACAAGGAAGCAACTGTAGCAGGCGAGAGTGACAAGAACAAGCAAGGCACGGGAACCGGTAGTCAGTAGAGGAAATCAATGAAAAATTAAAAATGCAGAATGTAAAAAAGCGCTTTTCTTCGTCCTTATTCTTCATTTTTAATTCTTCATTTTTCATTAAGTAGTCATGTTGACTACTGGCTACTATTTTCTTTTTCACTCCCACCGGACTGGTATCCGCACCAAAAGTGAGCTATGGTATAGTCTACTTATTAAGCAAACGAACCGCGAGCAAGCTTCTTTCTCTTTCCTGCAAGATGCTCCGCTCAGGAGCTGGCCCTCTGGTTGCCTAGATCCGAGTCCCACGTTTCCCAGGTTCTTTCTTTAACCTTCACTTGTAGGGAAACCTACAGGCATATCCGTCTGTGGTACTGGGCATCATGGACAAGGAGAATGTAGTTTGTCGACATTTGCTGAACTCGGGCTTTCGCCCGAATTGTTGCGCGCTGTGCGCGACGCTGAGTATCACACCCCAACCCCGATCCAAGAACACGCTATCCCTGCAGTACTTCAAGGCAGTGATGTTCTGGCTTGTGCGCAAACGGGTACTGGTAAAACCGCCGGATTCTTATTGCCGATCTTGCAGCAGTTGGCACAAGGACAATTATTTTCACCCCAGCTCCGGGCGCTCGTTCTGAGTCCAACGCGTGAGTTAGCCTCGCAGACTGGTGATAACGCACGTGCCTATAGCAAGTATTTGCGGCTTCGTTCCACAACGGTCTTCGGCGGAGTGCGCCTTGGGCCACAAATCGAGCGCTTGCGCACCGGTGTAGATCTCCTCATCGCCACACCAGGGCGACTCATGGATCTTGTCGAGCGTGGCACGGTGAAGTTTAATAAGCTTGAAGTGCTGGTCTTAGATGAAGCTGATCACATGCTTGATCTCGGTTTTCTGCCCACGGTACGGCAGTTACTCCATATGCTCCCTACCTCTCGTCAAACCTTGATGTTCTCAGCCACTATGCCGCCAGAGATTGAACGTCTGACGCGTGAGATGTTGCAATCACCAGTCATCATTAACGTTGGTCGCCGCGCTACGCCAGTCGAAGCTGTCCGCCAGGTCTTGTATGCGGTTGAAGGTGAGAAAAAAAGAGACCTTCTCTGTCATTTGTTGCAGCACGGACATATGCGTCAGGTGCTTGTGTTCACCCGTACGAAAGTTCGTGCCGACCGTCTGACGCGACACTTGGCCCAGAAGGGACGGCGCGTTGCCACGCTCCACGGAGGCAAAAGCCAAAATGCGCGGACGCAAGCCCTGAGTGGGTTTCGCAATGGCAAAGTTGAGGTCTTAGTGGCCACAGATATCGCCGCTCGCGGCCTTGATGTCGATGGTATCTCTCATGTTGTGAACTTTGACGTTCCGCCAACGGTTGAAGAGTATGTGCATCGCATTGGTCGGACAGCGCGCGCAACAGCTACTGGGGACGCGATTTCGCTCGTCTCAGCCGATGAAGTGCCGTTCATTCGTACCATTGAACGCGGCATTGGCAGCCCTATCCCACACCAGATCGTCAAAGGCTTTGCTCCTGCCGTTGATCACTTACAAGCTCCAGCGCGTCCACCGCTGTCTCATGCAGCTCGTATCGCTAACGGCTCGATCCGACATTTCGCCCCCCGTCGTCGTGCCCAGCGATCTTTGTAAATACAGATAGAAACAAGGCAACTGCGGGCCCAGTCCGCCCTACGATACCGTGCCTTTCGGATGTAGGGCAGGCTGCGCCTGCCGAGCACATTAACACATCACAGACTCATAACGGTCCTGTCATGTTGCTGTAACACTTCCCTCGTACCCTTCTCGCCAATTCGTGGCAGGGAAGGAGTAAGAAGGAATGAGAAAACTGACAGTTACTTTGTGGAGTAGCCTCGTCGCGATCGTGCTCGGAGCGACTCCCGTGTCGGCACAGAAGCGCAGTGTGGCAGAAGAAATTCTTGAGATCCTGCGGGCAGAAAATAAAATCAGTCAGGACAAATATGATGAGTTAATGAATCGCGCCAAAGCCGAAAATGAAGCACGCGAGGCAGGGGTTGAAGCCTTTAGCCGTGATCCTGTCAAAGCCATCAAAGCAGAGAGAAGTCTTGATTGGTTAAACCGTTTCACCTTCTCAGGCGATGTCCGTGTCCGTATGGAAGGGTTCTATCAAGACCAAGGGCGCAATGCGAACGCACGCACCCGTGAGCGATTCCGTCTCCGCTTTGGCGCGCAGATGAAAATTAATGATGAATTACTCGCAGGCCTACAACTCGCGAGTGGCGATCTCAACGATCCAATCTCAACCAATGAAACACTCACCAACACCTTCGCCCGTAAGCCCATAAGTATCAATCAAGCGTACATTACCTTGACTCCGAAAGAGAGTATTGGCCTGGGAGATTGGACCTGGAACCCGATCTCAATCACCGCGGGAAAATTTAGTAACCAATTCTTCAGGCCTCGCGCGGTCATGATTTCGGAATTAATTTTCGATGACGATCTGGTGTCAGAGGGGTTACATGAAACCTTCACGCTCTATGAAGGCTCTGAAGGACTCTTACGTCGCTTCCAATTGAACGCTGGACAATGGATGTTTCGTGAAACGGCCCGTGCTGCTGATGGTTGGATGATCGGCGGACAGGCGGTCGCAGCACTGCAACTCTTACCCAGTACGCGCCTCACCGTAGCCTTGGCTGACTATTACTTCTCCAAGGAGGATCTGATCGCTCAGGCTCGTAACGGCAACAGTGCGCTCAAAGTCACCAATTCCGTTATTCTGCGGGACGGTACAATTGTCAGAGGTGGCTCCTCGCTCACCCCTGGTACCGGGAACAAACAATTCAATCGTTTCTTAGGTGGGTTCAATGTCCTCAATGGTTCGCTGCAACTCGACTATAACACGGGCTATGCCAAATGGCCTCTCGTGTTCATCGCTGACTTTGCCCATAACACTGACGCGAAACGCGGCAACGATCTTGCCATCTGGGCTGGCGCCAGCCTTGGGCAAACCAGAAATCCTGGAGATTGGGCATTTTCGGTCGCTTGGGCACGAACAGAAACGGACGCGTTACTGTCGGCCTTTAGTTACAGCGATTTCGGTCGTGATGGTGGCACCAACGTCCAAGGCCCGTTCGTGAAGGTCGACTATATGTTGTTTCCGCGCCTGACGATCTCAGCCAAGAATCACTTCATCTCTTTCATCGACCGACCAAAAGGCGAGTCGAATTCGACCCTTCACCGCTTCCAGCTTGATGCGCAGGTGGCGTTCTAAAGCGGAGCATCGGAAACCTCAACGTCCTCCCTCATGACCTATCGGCTCTGTCATTCTGAACGCAGTGAAGAATCTCTCTGAGAGACCCTTCACTGCGTTCAGGGTGACAACCCCCAGGTCAGCCGCACAACAGCAGAATTAACCGTCACCAAACCATCACCATCCTGTAACACGCTTGTAACAATTGTGTAGCAAACTCACTGTAAGGAGGTAAAAAGCAATGCATGTATCTCTCTGGCGTACGGTAACCGCGGCCTTTCTGGCGATGGGTACCTTAGCAGCCGGTCCAGCGAACGCCCAAGAAGCCTTGAAGGTCGATCCCGCAATTCCAGCCTACAAAGCCGCGAGCGGCATCTCCGGCAATCTCAACAGCATTGGCTCAGATACCTTGAACAACCTGATGACCCTCTGGGCTGAAGGATTCAAGAAGCTCTATCCTAACGTCAACATTCAGATCGAAGGGAAAGGGTCGAGCACCGCGCCGCCAGCGTTGATTGAAGGAACCGCGCAACTTGGACCGATGTCACGCCCGATGCGCGGCACGGAAGTCGATGCCTTCGAAGCGAAATATGGGTACAAGCCAACCGCTTTGCGAACCTCACTCGACTCACTGGCAGTGTTTGTCAATAAAGATAATCCCATCAAGGGGCTAACCATGCAACAGGTTGATGCGATGTTCTCGAAGACTCGCCGCTGCCGCATGCCGAACGAGGCAAAGGTGTGGGGAGAAGTTGGTGGTGATGGGGGCTGGGTCACCTCACCCATTAGCCTCTATGGTCGTAACTCCGCCTCGGGAACCTACGGCTTTTTCAAAGAGCACGCGCTGTGTAATGGCGATTACAAAGACACCGTCAAGGAACAACCTGGTTCAGCCTCAGTCGTGCAAGGGATTAGTGAGGACCGCAATGGCGCCGGCTACAGCGGTATTGGCTATGCTACCTCTGGTGTTCGCGCCGTCCCCTTAGCGACAAAGCAGGGAGATCAGTTCGTTTCAGCGAATTACGAAAACGTCGCCAGTAGCAAGTATCCGTTGAGCCGCGCGCTACTGGTGTACATCAACCGTGCTCCTGGGCAACCACTCGATCCCCTCGTCCGTGAGTTCGCTAAGTTCATCATGAGCAAAGAAGGGCAAGAGGTCGTTATTAAAGATGGTTACTACCCTTTGCCCGCGTCGGTTGTGAATGAAGAGCTGAAGAAGTTGCAGTAGCGCATTGGCGGGCACAGCCCGCCCTACACGGGAACTTCCTGAATGTCGGGCAGGCTGCGCTTGCCGAGAAAAGAGGATTAGCTACATCAGAAGCTAATGAACCTGATGGAAGATTTACAACAACGAGAAAGAGAACAGCAGCAAACCTCGCACACGTCGGTCAATGTCCGTTTATCCGTAATGGAAGATAAAGGCCGACTGCGACGCAAACAGCTAGCCGACAAAACAGCGGATTACCTTATCACAGCCGGTGGGATCGCGGTCATTCTGAGCATCGCAGCCATTCTTTTTGTCATTGTTGCCGAGACACTTCCGTTGTGGAAATCTCCAACAGCAACCGCAGTCGCAACTCTCAACGTCAAACAGTCGGAGCAATCATCGCGTCTGCCCCTGGCATTCGGTGTCGATGAATATCAATCGATTGCGTACGTGTTGCACGATAGCGGGACAGTCGATTTTCTCACCATTCCCGGTAATCACCTCGTGCAGCGTTACGAAATTACGACCCGACAAGGACAACGGATCACTACGGCATACCGCAACGGGCTCGCGCATGACATCGCTGTCGGTACCGCTACAGGCAGCGTCATCCCACTACGTATAAGCTTTACCACAAAGCTCCACGACGGAAAGCGCACCATTACTCCTGAAGTCAAGGAACAGAAAGTGATTCAGGTCGACCCCCAAGGGCGGGCAATCACTCGACTTGTCTATCATGCAGAAGACGGAAAAGTCGCCCTCGCCGCACTGCTCGGCCCACGTGAGCTGCTATTCCTCGCGCAAGAAGAGCGAACAACGCCATTAGGTGAGACCAGTATCGAAGAAATGCGCTCTGATCTTTCTTCCTCACTCCCAGCAGATGTTACCACCCTCGCGTTGGATAAGTACCATGTAAACCTCTTGGCCGGAACGACAACGGGGGAGGTTCAACACTGGGACATCACTGACCTTGCCGCTCCAAGGTTGACCGAATCTTTCACAGTCAGCGACCCCCCTGGGACACACGTAACTGCCTTAGGCTGGTTGCTCGGCGATCGCTCCTTGCTGGTGGGCGATGCTGCAGGACACGTCAGCGTGTGGTTTCAGGTTCGCGATCCGCAAGATCCAGAAAAGATGCCGTATCATCGCGTCCATACCCTGCGTTCACATTCCGCGCCAGTCACGGCGCTTGCCCCCTCACCACGAGATAAAGGCTTCTTGTCTGCCGATACCCAAGGTCATGTCTTTCTCCATCATGCCACTTCCCAACAAACGCTTCTTGAAGTACGTAGCGAACAGAGTCGGATTGAACTCGCGAGTTTTGCCCCCAAAGCCAATGGAATTTTCACACTCACAGAGGCGGGGAAACTCCTGGGTTGGTCCCTGTATAACCCACATCCAGAAGTCAACCTCAGGGCGCTATTCGGGAAAGTTTGGTACGAAGGCTATGACAAACCTGAGTACACCTGGCAGTCCAGTAGTGGAAGCGATGAGTTCGAGCCAAAGTTTAGCCTGGTTCCCCTTGCCTATGGGACACTCAAAGGCACGTTCTATGCCCTCTTGTTAGCCGTACCGATCAGTATCTGCGCGGCAATGTACACTTCACAGTTTTTGCACCCAAGTTTGCGTAATCTGATCAAGCCAACAGTAGAAGTGATGGCAGCACTGCCGAGCGTGGTGCTCGGCTTCTTTGCCGGCTTGTGGCTCGCACCCAGGGTCGAGAAGATGGTCCCAGGTATCGTGCTCATGTTCTTCGTACTACCGCTCGTAACCCTGGTGGCGTCGTTTCTCTGGCGCAGGCTCCCCCTCTCGGTTCGCAGCCGTTTGAAACCTGGGGTCGAACTCTTTTTTCTGGCTCCGCTTTTAGTGCTCACCGTAGCGGCGTGTGCCTATGCAAACGGTTGGGTTGAAGCAGCATTTTTCAACGGCAATTTTCCGCAATGGCTCTATGATACGACCGATATCCGTTACGACCCACGTAACTCGCTGGTTGTCGGCTTCGCAATGGGGTTCGCCGTTATCCCGATTATCTACACTATTTGTGAAGACGCATTTTCCAACGTCCCACAACATTTAGTATCGGGCTCGTTAGCGCTTGGTGCGAATCGGTGGCAGACCGCGATGCGGGTTGTCTTGCCTACGGCGAGTCCAGGGGTCTTTTCGGCAGTCATGATCGGATTTGGCCGCGCGGTTGGAGAAACCATGATCGTGCTGATGGCAACTGGCAATACACCGGTCATGGATTTCAGTGCATTCAGTGGGTTCCGTGCCCTTTCAGCCAACATCGCGGTGGAGATCCCCGAGGCCCCGCATGGCGGGACCTTATATCGCATCCTGTTCCTGGGAGCCCTGTTGTTGTTTGTACTCACGTTCCTGGTAAACACCGCCGCAGAAGTCGTGCGTCAGCGGTTGCGGGAACGGTATAGCAAAATCTAAAACGTCTGCCTGGGAGCGCGGGCGTCCCGCCCGCACCAAGGGCGACCGAGACGGTCGCGCTCCCAGCGAAGGTTGAGCAAACGTGAACAAAAACTTCTGGCGGAGTGGTGACCCATTTATCTGGCTCACGGGTGGGGCGCTGGCGTTTAGCCTTATCATGATCGTTTCACTGATCGTGATTGTCGGAGCTAATGCGCTGGGGTTCTTCTGGCCGGATCGACTCGTGCTTGCCAAGCTCAAGGATGGGAGCGAGTTCCTTGGCCAAATTCGCGGCCATGAAGAAATTCTGCGCTCCACACTGCAAGCGGGAGTACCGCAACATCGCACGCAGTTTCAAGTCGCAAACCGTGACTTGTACGGCTCTGACTTTCGTTGGGTCAATGACGAGGAGATTGTCTCACAGCAACAACCACTAGGGGCCATATACTTTGAACGTTGGGAATGGGGTCCGCTCTTCGGTACGCTCAAACAGATTACCCAGGATGGACACGTGATTGCCGATGGCCCTCAGCAAAGCTGGCAGAAGTTTCAAGAATTGCACCCGCGAACACAGGAGGCGCTTGAGCGGACCCGTACGATCGAACGCGAGGACATTGGCGACATTAATTACCATCTGGAAAAGCTCCGCTTGGCCCTCAAAAGCACGCAGGGTTCCGCCGGGACAGAGCAACAGGTTACGGCCATAGAAAAAGAGATGGCCTCTTGGCAGCAACGCTATGAAGAGAAATCTAAAGAGCTGCAAACGCTAGCAGCCGAGAACTCACGCTATCGCATGGTCGTACAAGCTGCGGGTGGACGAGAGAAAGAGATGCCGATCTCGGGCGTGGTGCGTGCATTTATGCCCAACCAAATGAGCTGGGGCCAACGCTTTGGTCTCTATTGCTCTCGATTATGGGAGTTCATTTGGCATGAACCGCGCGAATCAAATACCGAAGGCGGCATCTTTCCAGCGATCTTTGGCACGGTGATGATGGTAATGGTTATGAGCATTATCGTCGTTCCGTTCGGCGTGATCGCTGCGCTCTATCTGCGCGAATACGCCAAGCAAGGGCCAATGGTTCGCGCCGTACGTATTGCAGTCAATAATCTCGCCGGTGTTCCATCAATCGTCTTCGGCGTATTTGGGTTGGGATTCTTTATTTATCTCATGGGTGGCAGCATCGACCGCTTGTTCTACTCAGAGGCACTTCCGACACCGACGTATGGAACCGGTGGCATCTTGTGGGCCTCACTCACCTTAGCACTGCTTACAGTCCCAGTGGTGATTGTTTCCACCGAGGAGTCACTAGCAGCAATCCCACGAGAATGGCGCGAGGGCTCACTGGCACTGGGAGCGACGAAGTGGGAAACGATTCGCAAAGTTGTGTTACCTGGCGCGCTTCCTGGGATCTTGACCGGAATGATCCTGGCAATGGCACGCGGAGCCGGAGAGGTTGCTCCACTCATGATCACTGGTGTGGTAAAGCTTGCACCTAACCTGCCGTTAGATAGTTACGCACCGTTCTTCCATATGGAACGCAAATTCATGCACCTTGGCTTTCATATCTACGATGTCGGCTTTCAATCACCCAATGTTGAAGCCGCCAAGCCGATGGTGTTTATGACCACACTCTTGTTGATCGCCATTATCGTGATTCTCAACCTGACCGCCATAACCGTCCGTAACCGCTTGCGTAGCCGTATGCGGTTCGGGACATTCTAAAAATGAAGCACCTATGGACAAACAACGGCCTCTCACTCACGCCGCGTCAGTGACACTCTCGCAAACGAACGGGAATGTGCATGCAGTCGAGTCTGAACGAACAGTCGAAATCGAAATCCGTGACACGTCGCTTTTTTACGGTAAGAAGCAAGCTTTGTACGATATCAACCTGGACATTGGCCGTCATGAAGTGACCGCATTCATTGGCCCTTCGGGATGCGGCAAGTCTACGTTATTGCGTTGCCTCAATCGCCTTAATGACTTAGTCGACGGAGTCAAAGTCACTGGTAGTATCCGCCTGCACGGGCAAGAGATCCTCGACCCCACACTCGATGTTACCGAACTTCGCAAACGAGTCGGTATGGTCTTTCAGAAGCCGAACCCGTTTCCGAAGACCATTTACGAGAATGTTGCTTACGGACCACGCATCCTTGGGATTGGCAACAAAGCCCGACTCGACGAAATCGTCGAACGCAGTCTGCGCAGCGCAGCGCTATGGGAAGAAGCCAAAGATCGCTTGCATGACAATGCGCTGGCTCTCTCTGGTGGGCAACATCAACGCTTATGTATCGCTCGCACCATCGCAGTTGAGCCACAAGTCGTACTGATGGATGAACCTTGTTCTGCACTCGATCCGATTGCAACAACCAAAATAGAAGAATTGATCCACGAACTGAAGCAAAACTACACCATTGTCATCGTCACCCATAACATGCAGCAAGCTGCACGTGTGTCCGATTATACGGCTTTTATGTATCTCGGACGGTTGATAGAATTTGGCAAGACAGACAAGCTCTTTACCACCCCAGAAAAGCAGGAAACAGAAGACTACATCACCGGTCGCTTCGGATAGTCATTAAGGGAATATACCATGCCATCACTGCACACTGACCGTCAGTATGAAGAAGAACTGCAACAACTTCGGGCGAAAATCCTGGAAATGGGTGGGCTCGTCGAGAAACAGATTTCTGACGCGATGACTGCGCTCATTGGCCGCAACTCGCCGCAAGCACAGGAGGTGATTGCGCGTGACCACACCGTCAATTATCTCGATGTCGTGACCGATGAGAGCTGCACCCGTCTCCTAGCCCTCCATCAGCCGGCAGGGCGCGACCTGCGGCTCATCATGACTAGTCTCAAGATTACCACCGATCTTGAGCGGATCGGTGATATTGCCCAGAACATCTGCGAGCGTGCACTCGAACTCAACCAAGAAGCACCGCTCACGTTCTCTCATGATCTTCCCCGCATGGCGGAGTGGGCACAAGCGATGCTCCGCGACAGCCTCGACGCCTTCGTACGCGAAGACACCGAGTTAGCGTTACAAGTCTGTCAACGTGATGATGCGATCGACAGTTTGACGGCAGAGGTGTTTCGCACCATGCTCTCACACATGACACAAGAACCACAGAACGTGAGTCGTGCCATGCGCCACCTCTTCGTCGCTAAGTACCTTGAGCGGATTGCTGACCACGCCACCAATATTGCCGAGATGGTCATCTATATGGCGAAAGGAAAAAGTATTCGTCATATGTCACCGCCGCCGGCGTCGCTGTAAAAATTAGGCTGTAGGCTCCGGGCTCTGGGCTCTAGGGATCCATTTCTTCCCTGAAGCCTAGAGCCTCGCGTCTAGAGCCTCTCTCTAGGGGTTCATGGAAACACAAACACACAGTAAGCCAGCAACCGTTGAAACAAAACGCAAGATTCTGCTTGTCGAAGACGAACAAGATATTCGTGAACTGGTTCGTTACAATCTGGAAACCGAAGGATTTAGCGTAGTCGAAGCAAGTGACGGTGAGATTGCCTTAAAGCTGGCGGCCAGTGAAAGGCCAGCGTTAGTGATCCTCGATCTGATGTTGCCCGGTATTCCAGGGTTGGAAGTCTGTCGCTTATTGCGCACGAAAGAAGTAACAGTACAAATCCCGGTGCTCATGCTCACAGCTCGGGCGTCGGAAGTCGACAAAGTGTTAGGTTTAGAAATGGGGGCCGACGACTATGTCACCAAGCCATTCAGCCCGCGCGAACTTGTGGCCCGAGTGAAAGCGGTGCTCCGTCGTACGTATGGGCCAACGCTTGATCGCCCGCATGAGGTGTATAACAAAGGCCGCCTGCATATTGATTACGACACGTACGAAGTAACGCTGAACGGTCACGCCGTGCAACTCGGCCTCCGCGAATTCGAATTGCTCAAGTTCTTCGTACAATATCCAAACCGGGTATTTAGCCGGACCCAGATTCTTGACCTCGTGTGGGGACACGATGCCTATGTCGAACCACGAACCGTTGATGTCCATATCCGCCGCCTGCGCCAGCGGGTGGAACAAGATGATGCGAATCCCACCTTCATTTTGACGGTACGCGGCGTGGGGTATAAATGTAATCCTGATGCCCTCAAAGAATAGCATCCTCTTTCCGATTCTCACCCTCGCATTCCTCGCGCTCATTGCCGTTGGCGGCCTCCTTCTGTTCTATCTGCTGCCCTATGTCCATCGTCCAACCCTGCTATGGTACGGCGCGGCTGCACTCGCAGTGATCGCTATTGTTGGGACCGTTGTATTTGTGGTTCGCCTCCAACGGCGGTTGCAGTACCTTGCGCAGTTTCTCTCGTCAGCTTCAGAGCGAGATAAGCCACCCTCTTTACCTGTATGGAATGAAGATGAGGTCGGTGCCCTCGAACGCGGTATCCAGCACCTCATGCTCCGCCAAGATGAACGCCTGCGAGCATTGCAGGCCGAGCAAAAGAAGCTCGAAGCGGTCTTGCAGAGTATGGCCGAAGGAGTGGTGGTGATCAATCCTTCGGGGAATGTCGTCCTTTGCAATCGCGCGGCCCAGGAATTATTTGACTTACGACAAGATCAGGTATGGTTAGGAAAGCCGCTCCAGGCCTTTTCACGCCATCCGCTGTTACAAGAATTGCTGCGCGAAGTTGCCAACCGACGCCCTGGGGACTCGCCGGTCACACGTGAGATGCACGTCGAAACCAAAGACGAGCGCTATCTGGCGGCGAGCGCCATGCAGATTTGTGAAGATGGGGCCACGGTGAGTGGATACGTCCTGGTCTTCTATGATCTCACACGGATCAAACGTCTCGAATCGGTTCGTGCCGACTTTGTCGCGAACGTTTCGCATGAACTCCGCACCCCTCTAACGGCCATCAAAGGGTATGCAGAGACATTACTTAACGGAGCCCTGAAAGAACCTGTCACTGCACAACGCTTCCTGGAGATTATTGATCGCCACTCAGAGCGCCTGAGTCGCTTGATTGACGACCTGCTCACCCTCTCCAACCTCGAACTGGGCAAGACTGAACTACTGCAAAAAGACGTCTCCATCCCAGATTTAGTAAACGAGGTCTTTGAAGTCGTGCAAGAGAAAGCCGAACGCGCAGGTATTTCGCTTATTCGAGACTGCTCCACGGAACTCCCGGTTTTGATTGGCGATAGCGATCGACTTCAACAAGCGCTAGTGAATCTTGTCGATAACGCGATTAAGTACACACCAGACGGAGGGACAGTTACGGTTTCGGCGCAGACAGTTCAGAATTCGGGCTTTTTAGCTTCTAGTTCCAAGTTTCAGAGCTCGGAACACCCAACACCCAACACCCAACACCCAACACCTCTCCCTCATGTCTCGGGTCCCAAGCCCCAAACCCCAAACGAGTGGGTGGAACTGACCGTCGCCGATACTGGCTGCGGTATTCCTGAAGAAGATCTCCCACGCCTCACACAACGTTTCTATCGAGTCGATAAAGCACGGTCACGCGAACTTGGAGGCACCGGGCTCGGGCTCGCCATCGTGAAGCACATCGTGCAGGGACACAATGGATTTTTGCGAATCGACAGCAAACTCAAACACGGTACGACTGTTCAACTTTTCCTTCCCTGCAGATCTCCCGAACTCACGAAAACGACACCGGCCCTTCATTCTTAACTTCCCCTTTTCGTTGCCATATCAGATTCCGATTGATTCTTTTGCGGAACTCCGGCAAAACAGAGCGACTGCAGGAAGGGGTGGGCATGGAGTTAATTGTCTTCTTGATTTTTATCGCGCTGGTGTTTGATTTTATTAACGGCTTTCATGATGCCGCCAATTCGATTGCTACTGTTGTCTCCACACGTGCGCTGTCGCCGTTTCAGGCGGTATCATGGGCTGCGTTTTTCAACTTCATTGCAGCGTTTGGTTTTGGCGTGCATGTCGCCACAACCGTCGGGAAAGGTATCATCGACCCCGCCATCGTCGATCCATACGTGATTTTCGGCGGGCTCATGGGCGCGATCGTGTGGAACCTGATCACGTGGTTTTATGGTCTGCCAAGTAGTTCGTCTCACGCCTTAATCGGTGGCTTTGCTGGCGCCGCCATTGCCAAAGCAGGGTTTAGGGCGGTTATCTTCAGCGGCTTTTCAAAAACTGCGACATTTATCGTCCTCTCTCCTCTGATCGGTTTAACACTAGGAGTGACAATGATCGTTGCCGTGTTGAACCTGTGCTGGCGAGCGACACCGGGACGTGTCGACAAGTACTTTCGCCGCCTCCAACTCGTCTCTTCGGCGTTCTACAGCCTTGGCCACGGTACCAATGACGCCCAGAAAACGATGGGGATCATCACCATTCTCCTCTTTAACGCTGGTTATCTTGGGGACACATTTTATGTGCCGTTTTGGGTCATTATCGTTTGCCATGCAGCGCTGGGGCTTGGCACGATGTTCGGTGGGTGGAGCATCGTGCGTACTATGGGCATGCGGATTACCAAGTTACAGCCAGTCGGTGGCTTTTGTGCAGAGACCGCTGGGGCACTGACGTTACTCGGGACTGCGTATGCCGGTATTCCTGTGAGCACGACTCACACGATTACTGGAGCGATTGTAGGAGTAGGTGCAGCACGGCGCCTCTCTGCTGTACGCTGGGGAGTCGCTCGTACCGTCGTGTGGGCGTGGGTGCTGACAATTCCTGGCTCAGCGTTTATTGCGTCGATCACTTACCTGGTCGGTACGCCGCCGCTGAAGTTAATTTTTTAATAGCGGTTAGCCATCAGCTTGCAGCGGTCAGCTCTTTCATCAACTTAGCAAAGGCTGAACACCGAGGGCTGACTGCTATTAGCTAACTATATCTTCAACGTCACCCCTTCAATCACATTCGCGACGTCTTCACAGCTATCGATCGCATTCTCGATCGACTCGTAGATTTCCTTCCACTTGATGACACTGAGTGGATCATTCGCGTGCTCCTCAAACAGCTTGGCAATCGCAGAGCGGTAGACGAAATCACCCTCATTTTCTAATCGATTGATCTCAATGCAGTGCTTGAGGATCACATCAGCCTGCTTGAGATTGCGCAGCTCGCCGATCGTGGTCTGTACCTCTTTGACGCTGTGGATCAGAATATCTGCCAGGAGCGCAGCATCAGACTGCACTTCGGGAATACGATAGAGCGAGAATTTATCTGCCGCCGCTTCAACGTGGTCAAGAATGTTATCCAGCGAACAGATGAGGCCGTGAATGTCTTCACGATCAAGCGGGGTCACAAACGTTTTATTAAGTTTCTCGATCGTCTCATGGGTTATGAGATCCGCCTCATGTTCAATATCTTTGATGCGCTTCGCTTTGAGGGGCACATTAGAATAGTCCTTCACCAAATCACCAAGCGCCAGCACGCCCTCATGTACTTTACCGGCACCGCGCTCGAAAAGGTCATAGAAATTTGTATCTTTGGGGAAAAGGCCCATATGTTCGTTCCTCCCTCTGGTTGACCACTATATGCCATACTGTTGACGAACCCACGAGAGGGCATCGTCATGGGTCAACAACTGACCTTCAAGCTGCGCATCATCTACCGCGTCAAGAATCTCTTTGAAGCGTGGCCCAGGTTGAAGCCCAAGGCTAATTAAATCACGTCCGGTTAATAAACGAGGCGGTGCGATTTGTTCAGGTCCCAGCTTCGCAAGTTGTTGACGACAGAACTCATAAGGACCGAGGTCTCCACTTGAAGACAACGCATCAATCCGTGCCAATTCTAGCAGTTCTTCAATTCCGTCCTCACGCAAAAAGCGCTTGAGGGTCGAAGCGCGCATCTGCGGCGCGCTGATCAAGCGGAGATGATTTTTGACTAAGTAGGCAACACGCTCCCATGTCTCACGTGAGCGTTTGAGACGTTGGCAGATGTCGATCGCCATCTCAGCACCGGTTTCACAATGACCGTAGAAAGTAATGCGCTTGTCGCCCTGTGCACGACACACCGGCTTGGCGACGTCATGTAACAATGCCCCTAACGCTAAGGTCTCAGTCGGATGGTCCAGCTTAGCTAGCAAGAGGAGCGTGTGTACGAACACGTCGCCTTCAGGATGAAAATCCGGCGATTGTTCGACCCCGCGCATCGCTTCAATTTCGGGAAGAATCACAGGCAGTAATCGTGATTCAGTCAACAACGCAAACGCGCGTTGCGCACCACCGTCGGTAAGAATTTTGCTAATTTCGTCGCCGATCCGTTCCCAGGCCATATCAACGATAGTCGGCGCCAGGTCTTGAGTTGCCGCAAATGTCTCCGGCTCGATCGCAAACCCGAGTCGAGCAGCCAGGCGCACGCCGCGCAGCATCCGTAAGCGGTCTTCCGCAAAACGAGCGTAGGGATCACCAATCGCACGGATCACGCCAGCCGCAAGATCCTGTCGTCCCTTAACGTAATCGATGACTTGCTCAGTCGAGGGATCATAAAACATGCCGTTGATGGTGAAATCACGCCGCTGCGCATCGTCATGCGCATTACTAAACCGCACCTTGGTGGGATGGCGGCCATCGACATAGACGCCATCAGAGCGGAAGGTAGCAACCTCGACTTGGGTTCCAGCGTACAACACTAAGACGACACCAAATTGCACACCAACCGGAACTGTTTGCGGAAACAAACGCATGACCTCGGTCGCGGGCGCATCAGTCGCCACATCATAATCTTTCGGTTCAACACCAAGCAGCTTGTCACGCACACAACCACCAGCGAAATACGCAGTAAATCCACGCTCACGCAGTGCATAGACAATCGCTCGGGCATGTCGTTCTTTGTCAGTCACTGGTGCATGGTGGCACGGGACGCAAGGGGGATCAATGCGCTGGGAACGCAGCAGTAGGCCGTTTCCGGCCTACTGACCTTGCAGGCCCGCGTACGGCTAGTTACATTTGCCCGGCAATGAGATTAACAGCACAGGAGATTTGCCAGGCGACTGGTGGAACGCTCGTCCGTGGTTTTGCGGATACCGTTTTTACTGCGGTCTCCATCGATTCCCGCACCGTACCCACAGGTGCGCTGTTTGTTCCTTTACCCGGCACACAAACAGATGGACACGCATTTTTGTCCGCAGCAGTCCAGCACGGTGCAGCCGGATTCTTTTTTGCCGAACACGTAAATCCCGAACTCCCTGCCAATGCCGTGGCCATTCGCGTCAAAGATCCCCTCGCCGCTTTACAGCATGTAGCGACGTGGTATCGAAACCGTCTGCAGGCACGTGTCATTGGTATCGCCGGTAGCAATGGGAAAACGACGACCAAAGAACTGATGGCACAGGTGTTCGCCTCGCAAAAGAAGACCTGGTCGACGCAGGGGAATCTGAATAATCATATCGGCTTGCCGTTGACCATTTTACGAGCCGATGACGACGTGCAGGCCATGGTGCTCGAACTCGGCACCAGCGGTGCTGGCGAGTTAACGACACTCAGTGAGATTGCCCGCCCTGAGATCGGCGTCATCACGTCTATTGCTGAAGAGCATACAGAAACACTGAAGGATCTCGCCGGGGTGATTGCCGCAGAAACTGAGCTGATCACCGCACTCCCACCACAGGGATTGGCTATCGTGAACGGTGATCATGCGGGGCTCCTTGAGGCCGTTCACCGACAAGCACGATGTCGAATTGTCACTTTTGGTGAACTAGATACAAACCAATTTCGTATCAGCAACCTGCAGGTCACCCGGCAGGGCACCCATTTTGCCCTCGCAACTCCGGCAGGCACCCACGACGTACAACTCCAATTGCTCGGCAGCCATTTCGCCCTGGCCGCGGCGGCCTCCATCGCGGCTGCGACAACGTGTGGTATTGCGCTAGCCGATGCGTGCGCAGCGCTCAGTACAGCGAAAGGAGCCGCACGACGCATGGCCGTAGTGAATGTCCCAGCGCGCCGGCTCACCGTGCTCGACGACTGCTACAATGCCAACCCAGCGTCGATGCAGCAAGCCTTGCTCACCGTACAACAGGTACGGACTGCGGGAGAACGCGTCATCCTTGTACTGGGAGATATGCTGGAACTTGGAGACCTCAGCAAGATACGCCACCAACAGATTGGCACCATGGCCGTAGCGCTGCTTCCCTTGCCCGATTTAGTTGTCACCGTTGGCAAAGAGGCTAAACTTATTGCTGCAGCGGTCAAGAAAACCCCCGTGCCGGTTCGTTGGTTCGCCAAATCCGACAGAGCGGCAACGTTTGTCCGTAAAGAGATAGACCGTTTTCATGGACCTCAACTCGTTCTCGTCAAAGGCTCGCGTGGCATTCGCTTGGAGGAAGTGACAAAGAAAGTGGCAGAGATGTGAAACGTAAAACGCAACACGCAACACGCAATACGCAATACGCAATACGTGGTACGTGAAACGTGATGCGTGAACTTTGAAACACGAAAGGAAAATTCATGTCTACGAAAGTCGGTATCCTCATGGGAAGCGATTCTGATCTCGACGTGATGGAAGAAGCAGCGAAAGTCTGCGAGGAGTTTGGCGTTGGCTATGAGATGCATGTGCTGTCGGCGCATCGTTCACCTGATGACACCGCCCAGTTCGCCAAGCAAGCACATCAAAAGGGACTCCAAGTGATTATTGCTGGTGCCGGTGGAGCCGCACATTTGGCTGGTGTTGTCGCAGCCCACACGCCGCTGCCAGTCATTGGTATCCCGGTTAAAAGCAAAGCCTTGCAGGGGCATGATTCATTGCTATCGATGGTGCAAATGCCGCCAGGAATTCCTGTTGCGACTGTCGCTATTGATGGTGGCCGTAATGCCGGACTGCTGGCGATTCAGATCCTTGCGGTGAAGGATACGGAACTGTTCGCGCGCATGGTCAAGTTCAAAGAAGAGCTTGCTAGGGCGACGTTGGAAAAAGATCGCAAACTACAAGATCGTTTACGCGCGAAAAAAGCGTAAGCGCATTGAGGGCCACGCAACACGCAACACATGTTACGCGAAACGCGTTGCGTAAGGGGAAAACAGTGGCTTTTCGCTTTCATCGGCAACCTTGTTGACGATCCCCGCCATCTTTGCCTACTCTGTCTCTTATGATTTCTGTACATGATGCTGTAGGAACGATTCTTGACACCGTCCCCCTTTTGGCAGGCGAACGAGCTGGCATTTTAGACGCTACCGGTCGAGTGTTAACGGAAGAGATCCGCTCTGGGCGTGAAGTCCCACCGTTCGCCAACTCGGCTATGGATGGTTACGCCGTGCGCTGGGATGACATTCACGGTGCGACGATTGATCAGCCGGTCACACTAGGGGTCCTTGAGGTTATCCAAGCCGGTGCGGTTCCAAAACATGTGGTAACTCCAGGATCGGCAAGCAAGATCATGACTGGTGCGGTCATGCCGGCGGGAGCCGACACCGTTGTAAAGGTCGAAGATACAGAAGAAGTTGAAGGGCGAGTGTTGATTCAGCGCAGCGAGCGACCAGGCAACAACGTGCGTGGAAGTGGCGAGGATATTCAACGCGGACAGGTAGTCTTGGAAAAGGGGCGGACGTTACGAGCCGCTGATATTGGTCTGTTGGCATCGGTCGGACGCAGCCTGGTCCTTGTTCGGCAACGACCACGGGTGGCCATTCTCAGCACTGGTAATGAACTCGCCGAGATCGACGAAGCGTTACGACCTGGACAAATTGTGAACTCGAATGCCTACACCTTAGCCGCTGCTGTGCGTGAAGCCGGAGGCATTCCCGTCCCGCTCGCTATCGCCCGCGATACGCTGGAAGAAATTCGTGCCGCTTTAGCCGAAGCCGTCCGTCATGATGTGGTGCTCTCCACCGGTGGGGTCTCAGTTGGTGACTTTGATTTTGTCAAACAAGCGATGGACGAGTTACATATGCATCGCTTGTTTTGGCAGGTGGCACAGAAGCCGGGAAAACCGTTGACATTCGGCTTGCTACGTGAACGCCCGTATTTTGGCCTTCCTGGCAATCCTGTCTCTGCGCTCGTGTGCTTTTACCTGTATGTTTTGCCAGCGCTCCGCAAAATGACAGGCCATAAGAAACTGTTCCTTCCCACTGTGCATGCCTCGATGGGCGCAGAAGTGGCAAAAGCCAAAGGCCTCACTGAATTTGTCCGGTGTCGTATCACCCACGAGCACGGCCACTACATCGCGCATTCGACCGGCAATCAAAGTTCAGGCGTGCTCAGTTCACTGTCCCTTGGAGAAGGACTGATTGTCGGTCCACCAGAAATGCCCCTGCTGCCGAAAGGCTTGGGCGTGCAAGTGATCGTGCTTGATAGTGATGAATTCGCAGGAGAAACGGTTCCGTTCTAAATGGCTAGAACCCTCCACCAGTGCGGAATCCGCCGCCACCACCACTGGGTCTCTCACCTCCCGAACTTCCACCAGGAAACCCAATACCACCACTTCCCCAACCATCGGGAAGCCGTATGCCGCTGGGAAAGCGAAAGGTATCTGGAAAGCCGATGTCGCTTGGCCGCGGGTAGGATGGGCGGCGAAACCGTTGGTTTCGTTGCATGGTACGCCACATTTGTTCGGCGTTAATCATGCCACGAAGAAACTGGCTGATGAGAATACTGACCGCATCGCCATTGCCAAAATCTGAGTATGGGGAATCGTATTCCTGCTGCTTGAACTGCTGCCGGATCTGTTCGAGTTCATGCAATCGCTGCAAGTTGCCGTGGCGAATCGTTTGATGCTCTTGCAGGCTACTCTCAAGCGTATTTTCTTCATGTTGCTGTCGGATCAGGTCGTTCACGATGCGGTCATCTTCAGCACTGGCAGTGAGCTGCGCTTCCCGTCGCAACTGCGGCAACGGTTCAGCACGCAGGCTGGTCGCCAGCAGTTCCAGCGCTTCCTGAAACTGACGATCTTTGCCGACGGTATAAGGTTCGCGCTGCTGCAGTAACAACGCATAGCGCTTTTCTTCCTCAGCGATGGCGTGATCGAACTCTTGCAGTTTCGTTTTCGCGGTAGCCAGCTCTTTTTCGCGCACGAGGCCGCCCTCAGCTTCTTCAGCAGTTTGTTCAAGAGCCGCCAGCTTCTGCATCTCGGCTTCTGCTTGCTTCTCCAAACGATCGACGTGTTCACGTAAGCGTACAGGAATATCTAACAGGGTGGCATAGTTGCGGCGGGCCTGCTCAAAGCCAATGTGGCGGGCAACAAAACGATCACCTATGCGCGCAAACGTACCGGCCTTATACACCGAGGTGCCATAGCCACGCTCCCATAGATACATGAACAACCGATCAGCTTGATAGGGTTTCGCTTGTTCACCATTGGTGGCTTCTGTACGTTGCGCTTTTTCCTCCGCCGCACTAAGGCGGTGGCAGGAAACAACTTACCGCAATAGTGATTGACCGGAGTGGAGAGCCTCTGCACAAGAGCAGGGATGAGAGACGAGACCATTGTGTGCTGGCTTCGGTCTAAGTATCGAAGTCTGGTCGAAGAGCTGGATGAACGCGGGCGAC
>VGTJ01000081.1 GCA_016874775.1 Deltaproteobacteria bacterium | reverse complement strand
TCCACTACACCCGAAGTGATTCGAGACGCACTGGCGACGGTTTCTACCACACAAGTCCGGCAGTGGTGCCAGCAGCACCTGGGGCCGTCGCTCCAGGCCCAACGCCAACAGGCCTTCCGCCAGCTCACGCTAGCGGAAGAAAAGCAGGTCCACTTTCAACAGGCAGCGTGAGGCGTCTTTGCACCAGGCCAGCGCTGGGCCCCTAAAAATAATCCCAGCTCGAGGGGCATGTTGAACCGTGGTAAACCACTTTCCTCGTCCGGTTCTGTTCGAGAGATGTCATGTATCGCCAGTCGACTGTCCGCGATAATTTGTTCAATTTTCTGAATACGAATTTGGCCTGAATCTTCGATTTCTAGTGCTGATCGGGCGAAGTAACCGCAATCATGGACCGTGAAGACAAGGGCATGGAAAATTGGCTGGTACTCTCGATCAAAAGGACAGTTGATAAAAACACTTTCGTCGTACGAGGCCATCAGTTCTTCAGGTCCTGCTCGGGTAAATTCTCCCACTCGATGTTTCCGTCGCGTTCATGAATGACAAGCTCTACATGCTGTCGCTTGCCAATCGACCGTGCAAATTCGAGAGCCTCTCGTTTGCTGGGGAAATTTTCGACAAGTCGGCGTGCACCTAATTTTTTCACTTCCCACCCACCGCCTGGATTGGGGACAACATGGATTGCTCGTACCGCGGCTCTAATCTCTCGAAGTGGAATCTTGCCCGTCGCGGTTGGTGCTTTTAGCGTTCGTTTCTTTGTTTGCATACAGACTCGCCTCTCTTCTATGCTACGCGGCCTCCTGTGTTTATGGAAACTTTGGCGTTGTTCCTCCCATTAATGTTCCGATCTCCTGCGCCGCGAACCGTAATCCAACATAGAACGTGCCGAACAAGCCGTAGATCGCACTCGCTTCATCAAAGCGCATTTCATAGACCAATTTTTTGAACACCAGTGGATCGTCCGTGAAAAGATCGACGCCCCATTCCCAATCGTCAAAGCCAATCGAGCCGGAGATAACCTGCGTGACTTGCCCGGCGTATTTGCGACCGATCATGCCATGATCACGCATCATCAGGTGGCGGTCGGTGATTGAGGCACTGTACCAATTCTTGATCTCGCCACGTTTCTTATCCATTGGATAGAAGCAGACATAACGACGTGGCGGAATTTCAGACCACAGGCGTGCACTCATCGCTTGTCGTTGTCGCGCCAAATCTGCATCAACTGCTTGTTGCCATTCTGCTGTTCCAGGCTGAATACCTTTCTCTTGTAGTGAGGTGTACAACCGCGTGCTGCCTTCATACAGGCCCATTTCGACGACTGACAAATATGACGTCGTCGGTTCGAGGAATTCGTTGAAGCGGAGTGTTGCAAGTTGTAACTCGGCTTCGTTCAGCTCATCAAACGTCTTGCGAAAATGTAACAGGAGGAGATCGCCTTTGTGACCGAGCATGGAGAACAGCGCACTCTGTCCATCTTTGCGTTGCTCCATTACTGCGAAGGTGGCGCAGGCTTCTTCGATGATGGACTTTTGTTCTGTGGCTGGCAGTGCGCGCCAGGCAGTCCAGCGGATACGAAACATTTGGTGAAGCATGCTCCAGCCTTCGAGAGTGAGTGGGACAGGAGGCATGGTCGCTGTGTCGGGCGTTTCGGATTGAGCCATTCCGTGTTCGTGTTTCATAGAGTGTATCCTTAAATCGCGAGCTTAAGAGCGGTCATCAATTCCCTCAAATTACCACAGGCTAAGACGATGTCACAGGCTGGCTCATACAATTTCATTACGCTGTCACCGGTGTTCCAGCGTGCGACTGGCTCAGGATTGAGCCACACGAGTTTCTTGCCAGCATCACGCATGCGGATAAGCAAGTCTGGACGCGGCGGGCGGCGATTGTTACGTGCATCACCAAGAATCAACACGAGTGTCTGTCGGGTCAGCAATTGTTCACCATCATATTGCCAAAACTGTTGTAAGACTTTGCCGAAGTCAGAGCGCGCATAAAGGTCAAGTTCTGTATGCGGAATCACATGACCATTCTCGAAGGAGACTTCGCAGAGGCGGTCAACATAAGCGAACGAGCGAACGCGACGAAAATACGAAGCGGCTGGGGCAATGAGCGCAAGCAGAAAGTCGGTTACTGTCGCGACCGAACCGGATAAATCACAGAGGACAAGAAGATCTGGCTTGCCTGGTTTACGTCCGCGCAATAGCAGTTCAATCGGCACGCCACCATGACTCATCGAGGTGCGAATAGTACGACGAAAATCGAGCCGTCCATGTTTGCGTGGTTTGTAACGCCGACTCAGCCGCGCACGAAATTGACGGGCGAGTGTTTCGACGAGGTCTTTGGTTTCTTCGACATCACGAGCGTCGAAGAGGTGGAAGGGTTTTTCGAGAAGCGCTTTGCGCTTAGGGGCTAGGGGCTGGGGGCTGGGGGCTGGAGTTCGGAGTTCAGGAGCTGGGGGCTGGGAGTCGGGGGCCAGGGGGCGGAGTTCGGGGTTCGGAGTTGCAGGCTTATTGTCTGTTTTTTGATCTTCATTGTTTGTGGGTTGCTGTTCAGACGGTTTAGAGACTTGACTCTTTGCCTTGCGTGACTCCTCTGGTGGCTCGTCTTGCGGACGACCAGGGTTACCTTGTGTCTTTATGTTTTGTCGCTCACCTTCTCCTGAGCTTGTTTGCAGTTTGCCTTTTCGTCGTCCTTTAGGGCCAGCAAAGAAACGCGCGAAGATTTCGTCAAAGATGAAGCGATCGTCTTCCTCTTTCACCAAGCACGCGGCTAATGCTTCACGCAGAAGATCTTGCTCAACACCAACTGCACCAACCGCTTCCATTGCGTCCATACTTTCAGCGATGGAAATGCGAAGCCCTGCGGCGCGGAGTTCAGTAATGAAATGCAGGACTAACTCGGGAAAAGGGGTCGGGGGCCGGAGGCCGGGAGCCAGTCTGTTCTCTTCTTTCTTATCGACGTACCACGACTCTTTCATTCCAAGTTTTGCTGGTTACGTTGACTTGCGTAGCCTGCGATTTGAGCGAATACATTTTACGAGTGGATGATCAACAAACTTCCGCACTTCCCGATTTGATGCTTTCACCGCGATTGCTCCAGCCGCTTTGAGAAGAACAGGAGAAACATCAACGCTATTTGCCAAGAGCTGGTAAAGTTGGGTGAGCGTCTCGGCCCGGTCAGAGGAGGCACTGGAGTCGATCCCGACAGGTATAGATTTCCCATCAGGGCGACGCTGAAACGTGACTTGCCGTTCTGGCATTCTCGCTTCGACGATCAGTTCTCGTTTCTCTTTGCTTTCTGCAGAGACCCAGGCAAGAAGGTCAGGGTCCTCAATGGTTGGCTTATAGGTTGCCTCGGGAGAAGCTGTGACAGTCTTGCTTGCCATGACTCTTTTAGTACCCTCGTGCACGGGCAAAGTCGATAGCGCGTAGTACGTTCAAGAAACCGAACCCATACCGGTGATCCTGCCCGGACTCCCCTAATTCTTCTACCGCGCCACAGATCAGATCTTTAATCAGAAACGTTCGATGAGCACCGGTTTCTTTGGCTTTGATGCTAGTGGCGCTGAGAAGGAGGGCGATAGCTCCTGCGACATGAGGTGTGGCCATCGAGGTGCCATTAAAAGCTTTCCACTCTCTTCCTGGGACACTCGAATAGATCGCCACACCAGGAGCCGATAAGTCAGGTTTCGAATACACTAACGGCAAGAATTTCGGATCAATGAAATCGCTCTCACGAATAACTTGTGTTCGCCCGCCAGAGAAGCCTGCTACCCGCAAGCGGTGATCGGTAGCGCCAACACTCAAGGCAAAGATGTCATTGCTAGGAGAGCCAGTTGTCTGTTGCCCTTCGTTGCCGATCGCCGCGACCACGGGAATACCAGCCTCCATGCAGGAGAGGATGGCTTCGGTGTAGGTTGGTGGTGTTTCGGCATCCATTTCCAAGCCCCCTAGCGACATGCTGATGACATCAACTCGGGTTTCCACCGCCCAGTCGATCCCTGCTAATACCTGCGCATCCGTTCCGCCTTCTTCACCGTTGAGGACGAGGGCCGCAGCTAACTTCGCCTCCGGTGCTACACCGATAAGTCGACCTGACGCGTTGCCGCCCACCAGCGTCCCAGCGCAGTGGGTACCGTGAGCGTCGCTGTCATGCGGTTTCGTACTCTTGAGCTTGTTGCCAAGTGAATCAAACTCCGCCCAGTGGGCAACTTTCTTTTGCAGATCAGGATGAGTCGCATCTACGCCAGTATCTAACAAACCAATCGTGATCCCTTTTCCACGAGCGTCATGAACACCCCAGGTCGCAAGCGCCTTGATCTGTTCCAGCCCCCATGTAGAAGAAAGGCTGTCTTCGCTTTCGACTGCCAGTTGCTTGACCTCCATCATGGTCGGAACCGTGAGCTGGCGATTACGATTGATAGATTTGATGCGATCAACGGCATTAGGCAATTTATGCAACTCGTCGCGATCCAAACGCAGTGGCATGGCACGCGAGGTCCAAAAGGAACCAGGTTGTGGCTTTTCCTTGGCGCTCTTCCGTGCCGGTTGCACCATACGAGCAAGCGCCGTATTGACGAGCCCGCTCCTGAGCAGTGGGGCCATAGGAGCCCGTGCTAACCGTTGGATTTGCGCAAGCCCTAAGGTTTCTTGTGTGGCTTTACCCAACAAGGCACGGGTACTCGCGGTTTCCTGTCTGACCTGTTTCGAGATCGTTTTGTCATACGGTCCGGGTAAGAGGTCACGTGGAGTGAGTGACAATCGCCGTCGTGACAAAGCTTCCCCAGCCGCCCGCGCTAACTGACGTGAGGTGTCACGCTCGGATTCCATCTGCACGATGACATCGACGTGTTTGTCAGTGGTCTCGTCAAGAATTTTTTCTACTTGACGTTGTAAGAGTTTCGGGTCCACGGTTAGCGTCTCCTTTGCTTACGTGTTAGTGCCTTTGGTTCGCTTTCTTGTGGGTCTCGCCAGAATGCTTCCTCGAAGATTTGCCGATAGTCAGGCTGATCTGATTGCACCATCGCTCTCAGATCGTCGATGCGCGCTTCATTACCATAGGCGATGTCACGAAGACAATGCGCAATGCGTAAGGCTGGCGATTCGACCTCGCGCGTGAGTTGCACCAAGGTCGCAAAGGGACTCTGTTCTCTCTCGTTGTGTGACTCGACCATCCATAACCAGACGTCAAACAGCAACTGGGTTGCAGCATGTAAACAATCGACATCGGTTGCACGGTGTTGCTCGAAGGCTTCCCGTGTACGCTGCCAAACCTGTGGATTGGTTAAGGTAATGCGTGCAGGTACCTGCGGGAGCCCGCGTAACCGGAGTGCTTCCCACCAGTGCGAACGCGGGGTGAGTCCTAAAAGATCACACAACACATCAAGAGTAGGGGAGTAAAGGCTTGTGTCTCTAAGAAACCTTTGCCAGAAGGTCCCTCCAGCCCGAGCTAGATCCAGATCCCGAACCAGATCCAGAGCCAGATCCAGAGCCCGAGCCCGATCCCGATCCAGAACCCGAACCCGAACCAGAGCCCGAACCCGAACCAGAGCCCGAACCCGAACCAGAGCCCGAACCCGATCCAGATCCAGATCCAGAACCAGAGCCAGAGCCAGATCCCGAACCCGAACCAGATCCCGAACCCGAACCAGATCCCGAACCCGATCCAGATCCCGAACCCGATCCAGATCCAGAGCCCGAGCCAGATCCCAAGCCTGAACCAGGAATCTTGCCTCTTCTTCTTGACCTTTATCGATAGGGGAACTGCAGAGGAGGAATGTCGAGAGGTGCAGTAAGAATGGGCCGGTTCCAAGAAAGCAGTTGAGAAACTGGGCAAAAGACGGACACGGAGCGTCTGCTCTAACCGTTGAGCTCAGGGCTGCAAGAACCAGCGCGACAAAATTTGTATAGCTTGACTCCAGGCAAAACCAGTTCTGCACTGTGCGGAACAACTCCTGTTCCGCGGTTGACAAAAGAAGCTGAGCCGGACGGTTGTGAGAAAGTAAACAGGTGGCATAAACCTGGCCGCTCCGTTTGCTGATGTCGTAAAGGAAAGGTGTAACTTGCTTTACCTCCTCATCGTTCCACCCTAAAGAAACCAGGGTAAGAGCTAATGCTATTCGGAGCTGTTCGGCGCGTGATCCCCGAGCAATTTTCTCGGCAGACTTGCCAATCTGGGCACGATTCTCTGGTTCTTTTTCCTGCCAGGTCCGTAAGATGTGCAGTGGTTTGCGTAAAGATTCAACCTCATTTGCATTGGCAGCCGCTCTCAGCAAGCTTTCAATAACCTGCTCCAGCATCTCCTCAGCCGCGTCGACGCTATCGAGCAGGCATCCGCCAGCAACGACGGCACATTCCATATAATAGTCGTGATTCTGTTGCGCGATGATTCGCGCTAGAGAGCCGTGATTGTGCTTCGGGATGATTCTCTCCAAGAGGTATTTTTGCGATTCGATCTGTTCGAGTGAACCGACGAGCAACCGAATGACCTCATGCCAGCGACTATCACCATAGCGATGATCCTTTTGAACGGCTTGCCAAATGACATCCATGCCACCAGCTTCCCCACTTTTCCGTAGATAGGTTGCTGCCAGATATTCCTGGAACGTCAAATGGACGAAACTGTACAACTCATCGCCAGCTTCAATGAGCAAGCCTGCACGTTCTTTGACGAAACGGAGAAATTCTTCTGCCAGTGTAGATGGATCGTCACGAACAGGATTTTCGTTCTGCCTGATGTACTACGCTAAGAAAGTACGAATGCTGTCATATGGGACGACGGAGCGCTTCCCTTGTCCCTCCGCTTCGAACAGGCAGTGCATCCAGTAGGCGATAGCTTCCATGCGAGCACGATTGCGGCGCTCAACTTTATTACGACTGCGCGGTTGTTCGCTGTGAAATTTCCACGCATGCCAGGTGTTCAAGAGGGTCTCGGTGCATTTCTGATACAGCACCACACGTTCATCAGGGAGCACGGCATCAATACGATGGACGAGGCAGATGATGGTCAGAAGCAACGGATTTTCCGCGAGCTCGCAGATGGCGCGACTTTCTGCATCGTTCACGATACGAATCAAGTCGTTGGTGTGGCGCTCACGTTCAGTTTTGTTTTCAATGCGCGCGCCATACCAGTTGCCAACGAAGTTGCTGATGTCGTCTACACTCAGACGAGCGATACGATGGTGAGAGAACCCGAGATTGTCATAGCGGACGTCTTTATCGTAGCCGACAATGCGTGACGTCAAGATCGCGGTATTCCCAGGATATTCAGACAACAACGCCTCAATTCGTTCACGAACTGTTTGCTTAAAGTTGGAGCTAGGAAGTTCATCTAAGCCGTCGAAAAACAGCAGGGCCTGTCCGGCGGCAAGATGGTAGGGGAGAAACTCTTGATCTGCGGTTTCTAGATCGAATTCACTCTTCGTGAGTTCGAAGATGTAGTCGAAAAGACTCAACGTCGGTCGGGATTTCAGTTCATCGGCATAGCGTCGTAGCGTTACTAAGATTGGCAGTCGCTCATCTGGTTGCGCACCATAGCGTTCTATGAGCTGTTGTTGCTGTCCGGCCAAGGCGAGAAACCGTAGGAGGGTAGATTTTCCCGAGCCAGGGTCACCAAGAATGACCTGTCGAGACCCCGGAGTGAGAAGCGAAAGGGGATTGGTCCGTGTTGTCTGAGCATCGGTTTCAACTGCGCCTTCAGGGACGACACAAAGAGGAATGTAAATCTTCTCCATGTCGACACTGGATGATGCCTCCTCTTTATAGACGGACATGCCTACGAAGTTAATTTTGCCGTGAAGCTTAGCGAACTCCTGATTATAGCGGTTCCGATGGGTCTCAATGCTTTGCCGCCGTTCGCGCCCATTGGGAAGGAATGCTGGATAGTAGCGCAGACCAAGCGGAGGAATAGCAACGATCTTTTCTTTAAGTGCGGCAGCGTTCCATATTTCTCTAGTACAATTTTACGGAAGCGCTTTCTGGACAGCGTCAACGAACTGTGTAAATCCTTTGGCGAGAGAAGGAGTTGTGCTCGGTACGATTATCACAAGCTGAGATAGTTGCTTCCCTTCGTTTGTTATCGCGTGCATTCGCCTGATTGCTTCCTGCACGAAAGTAGGAGCGGGGTAGCTCTGATATTGCCACGAAGGATATTGCAAGAGGTATAACGTCTGCCCGACGAGCCAGAAGCTTTGCTCAATAACAAGAACCTGTTGTCGCTGGGAAAGCGAATAAGGTTCCTCAGCGCGTAAGAGTTGCATAACCAGATGATCGAACTCTCGATCTCCAGCTTCGGTTTTGGGTAGCAATTCACTGAGTGGGTGAAATGGGACTTCTTATTTTGCCATACCTCCTCCCGTTCGTGACGATAGCATTCACGAATAGGAGGAGACAAGTAAATAAAACAAACTGATAATTTGGCGTGGCTTACAGCGGTTTGTGGCATGATCTGCCGGAAACGCTTCGCTTATTCCGGCCTACTTTCTCTCCTAAGGGGAGTTGGGAATTGGGACTTAGGATCTGGTTGAGGAAAGGTGGGTGATAGATCGATCCTGCATAAATTTTCTTTTTTTCCAACTCCTAAATGTCAGGTCTCATAACATCGCGCACTAAGAATTCGTCGAATTTCTTGGATTTTTGCACAAAAATGAGTACGCGATGTCATGAGACTCGACACCTAAATCCCAGAGCCCAGATCCCAAAGCCCAGAGCCTAAATCCTTGGCTTCCTCTTCTCCCGATACACTTCCATCGACTCACTAAACTCACTGGTTTCTAACGAAGCCGTACGTCCATGATCGATGCCAGCTACCAGGTCTTGGAGATCCATCGTCCATGATTGGGCGAGGAGATGTTTGACTGCTGCAGCAGCTTTCCAGCCGACTTGTAAGCAGCGTTCGGCGAGCTTTTGCGTTTCTTCGGCCAGACGGCCAGGTTCGACCACTTTGGTTAACAATCCCCATTGTTCGGCTTTTGCCGCATCGAAACGTTCGCCAAGAATAATAATCTCTTTGGCTTTGGCGAGACCGATGAGTTGCGGCAGGCGATAGGTTGCCGTGGCGTCGGCAGGAGAACCGTACAACACTTGTGGTGAGGAGAAGAAGGCGGTGCCTGCAGCGATACGGAAATCGCACGTGAGGATGAGTTCAAATCCGGCACCGAGACACGGACCATGAATCGAGGCGATAGTGAGTTGATCGAGGCTGTCAAGAATCTGGAGCGCCCGCTCCCACGGCGCCCAGGTCGCGCGAATTGCCTCGGTTGTTGTGGGGCGCATGGATGCCGCACGCAAGTCCATCCCCGAACAAAACGCTCGTCCTTCACCTTTGAGGATGACCACGCGCAGACTCGTATCGGCCTGAATTGCCTTACACGCTTCCTCTAAGTCAGTGATCAGTCGATCGTTCACTGCATTTAATGAGGCTGGACGATCAAGGATTAGATACCCAACGGGTCCTTCGGTTTCCAGGCGAATTGTGTCCCATTCCATCAGCGTCTCCTACAGGGGGAGTAATCAGTTCAGCATAAAACGCAAAGCGTGAAACGTAACAACCGTTCCTTCCCCTTTACGCATTACGTATTACGTTTTACTCTCTACATTCAATCCCCAACCCCGAAGGATATTCATGGCAATCACGCTGACACAATTACTTGACAAAATGTTTGCTGGCGACGAAGTGGCGCTGGCACGCTTGATGACTCTGGTTGAACGTGAAGGAAAAGAAGTTGGCCCCATTTTAGAAGCGATTTCTCCGCGCCTTGGGAAGGCGTTTACCATTGGGATTACTGGCCCTCCGGGTGCTGGCAAATCGAGTGTCGTCGATCGTCTGGCTGCCCTCATGCGCAAAGCAGGGAAGACCGTCGGAGTTGTCGCGATCGATCCGTCGAGTCCATTTACTGGCGGCGCTCTCCTCGGTGATCGTATCCGCATGACGCAGCACTATCTCGATAAAGGTGTCTTCATCCGCAGTATGGCGACACGTGGGAGTCATGGTGGTCTTTCGCGCGCGACCAAAGATGTGACGAAACTTCTGGATGCATTTGGTCGTGACTATGTCTTGATCGAAACTGTCGGTGTTGGCCAAACCGAACTCGATGTTATGGGTGCAACGGATACCGTGCTGGTGACTGTGGTTCCTGAAGCTGGTGATGGCGTGCAGGTGATGAAAGCGGGCCTCATGGAAATCGCTGACATCTTTGTCGTCAATAAAGCTGATCGCGACGGTGCGAATCGCATGCAGACTGAATTGACCCTGATGCTCGATCTCAAATACAGTAATTTGCCACATCCAGAACCTGGCCAACTCTTTTGGCGGATTCCCGTGCTGCAGGCTCAGGCACTCAATAATGTCGGTATGGACGAATTGTTCGAGGCGCTTGGCAAGCATCATCAGTATTTGACTGAGAGTGGCGAGTTGCAACGTCGTCGCAAAGCTCGTCGCCGCGAAGAGTTGCTCTCGCGTGTTGAGTACGAGGTACGCCGTCGCCTGACCACCAAAGCAAAAACCGATGCAGACTTCGCGCATTTTCTGGACGAGGTCAGTGAGGGAAAGGTCGATCCTCATGCAGCGTCAGTGAAGATTCTGGAAGGAGCGGTGTTGCGGGAGGCATAACACGTGGTGCGTGAAACGTATTGCGTATTGCGTGTTGCGTGTTGCGAGAACTAAGGGATGATAGTCCACGTAACACGTAACACGCGTTGCATGAAAAGAGACGGCAAAGTGTAGTTGTTTCAGTAACAGGAGGACAGTCCATGAGAGCCGCAGTACTCTACGAACTCAAAACTCCGTTGAAGGTTGAAGATGTCGATCTCGATAACCCGAAGGCTGGGGAAGTGCGGGTAAAGATTGTCGCCAATGGCGTATGCCACAGCTATTATTCGGTGATTCACGGTGTGTTACGCTCACCCTTGCCTGTGGTGCCTGGGCATGAAGGGGCGGGCATTGTTGAGGAAATCGGTCCAGAAGTGACGATGGTGAAACCTGGCGATCATGTGGTGCTGTCGTTCGCTCCGTACTGTGGCCATTGCTACTACTGTTCCATCGGGAGTCCAGTCCTGTGCGACAACATGCGTTTGACGATGGGGAAGGGAACGCTGCTGGACGGTACGACGCGCTTAAAAAAGAATGGCAAAGCAATTTATCACATGGCTGGTGTATCGTGCTTTGCGCAATATACTGTGGTCGCAGAGACCTCGTGTATCAAAGTTGCTAATGACGTGCCGTTAGATAAAGCCTGTTTAGTCGGATGTGGAGTGATGACTGGCGTGGGAGCCGCGATCAACACGGCGAAAGTTGCCCCTGGAACTAATTGTGTTGTCATTGGTTGCGGTGGTGTTGGCTTGAACGTGATCCAGGGCTGCGCGATTGCTGGAGCATCAACGATTATTGGTGTCGATTTGATGGATAACAAGTTGGAATACGCCAAGCAGTTTGGCGCGACGCATACGATCAATCCGACCAAGCAGGATCTCGTCAAAACCGTGCGTGGCCTGACCGAAGGGCGTGGTGCCGATTATGCGTTTGAAGTGATCGGCTTAGGTAAGACCATCGAACAGGCCTATGCATGTGCACGGCAAGGTGGCACGACAATCGTTGTTGGCGCACCATCTCGTGAAGATACGGTTACGATTCCTGCCTCAAGCTTACTGACGGAAAAAATCATCAGAAGGTCAGTCTATGGCTCGGCTCGACCGCATGTCGATATGCCACGGTTGATTGATCTGTACATGAAAAAGAAATTGAAGATCGACGAACTAGTATCCCGGACTTACTCACTTGATGAAGTGAATACCGCCATGACAGCACTTGAACGTGGTGAAGTCGCGCGCAGTGTGGTTGTCATGTAGACATTAGAAACAAAGGCAACCGCGAATCGGAGAGCTACTATGGGGCTTACTCATGTGACAGTGACACTGAAAAGCACGCAACCTTCAAGGAGAAAATATGAAGCAGACTTTCTCGTTAATACAGGTGCGACCGATTCGCTTGCTCCTGCGAAAGCTTTGAAAAAAATTGGAGTCAAACCGGCTGGAAAAATGGCGCACGAGCTGGCTGATGGCACGATACAAGAATATCAGTTTGGGCTTGTGCAAATAGAGTTCATGGGCGAGATCACTGCTGGACGAGTGCTTTTTGGCCCTGACAACGCAGAGCCGTTACTTGGGGTAACGGCTCTTGAATCGGTTGGCATTATGGTTGCCCCGACCAATCGGACACTGAAGCGGCTACCTGCTATTCCATTGAAATAACGATACCACTCCCTCCCTCCTTTCGTGCTACCCGCGCGGATGAAACTTTTTGTGTACTTCCCGTAACCGCTCGCTGGTCAGGTGTGTGTACACTTGCGTAGTGGCGATGTCGACGTGTCCGAGCATAGCCTGCACGGCCCGCAGGTCCGCGCCGCCTTCAAGCAGATGTGTGGCAAAGGCGTGACGTAAAGCATGTGGGTAGAATTTCCCGCCTTCCGTACTTTGCAGTGCATAGTGCCGCAGTAGCTGCCAAAATGCCTGGCGAGTCATCGGCTTGGCGGACCGCGTCAGAAACAGATAGTTACTCGCGCGTCCCTTGAGTAAGGACGGTCGTGCAGTTTTGAGGTAGCGGTTGATTTTGTCTTTTGCCGTCGACCCGAGCGGAACGAGCCGTTCTTTTCCACCTTTCCCACGAACGCGTAAGAATCCAGCTTCTAAGTTGATATGTTTCACTTCCAGATGAATCAATTCGGAGACGCGTAATCCAGAAGCATACAGTAGCTCCAACATCGCGAGATTGCGAATACCAAGCTCTGAGTCATGTTCCGGTATTTCCAATACGGCCTTCACTTGTTGTTGTGAGGGAACCTGCGGTAATCGACGCCCAATCTTCGGCAATAACAAGTTTGCGGTTGGATTCTTCCCGGTGAGCAGCTCTTCGCGTTCGAGAAATTGATAGAATCGGCGCAACGTCGTTAGCATGCGAGCTTGGCTTCGTGCTGACAGCCCACGGTCGCGTAGCATGGTGAGAAACCCAATGAGGTGCCGAGAACCGGCTGCGCTCAGGTCGTCCATCTCTTGTGTCGCCAGATAGCGACGGAGGTCGGCGAGGTCTCGCCCATAGGCTTCGATCGTATTGATTGCCAAGCCTTTTTCAACAGTGATATAGGCAAGAAAACGATCGATCTGGACGTCAGATGGAGTTGCTGAAGATGCAGTTTGCGCCGTGTCACTCATCGTGTTCCTCCATTGGTACCGAGCAGGCGTTGACGAATACGTTCCGTAATGTGGTCGGGGTGGGAAACTTTTGCCCCATGTCTATCTGTGACATAGAAGATATCGAGGACATGATCGACGTTGGTGGTAATTTTCGCCACGTGTATTTCGAGATCAAGGGCGAACAGGGTGTACGTAATGGTGAAGAGAAACCCCATCCGATCGGGGCCAGTAATATCGATGACTGTATAATCGGGAGAGGTTTCGTTATCGACCGTGACGTCGGTCCCGTAGCGTGACTGTTTGTTATGCAGAAACGATGGCGCGCGGGTGGCGCGCAACAAATCGTCGAGTGTGCGCTTGCCATTGAGCACTTCGGCAAGCCGCGAATAGATATGCGTCCAAGTATCTGCATCCATGACGACCTCTTTGCGATCGGCATGCGAAAGCTGAAAAACGTCCAAAGCGAGGCCTTCTTCACTAGTAGAGATACGTGCCCCAGCAATGTTTAACCCGGCGGAACTCAGTACCCCGGTGAGCATCGCGAAGAGGCCAGGGCGGTCGCGGGTCACAATCGTCAGTTCGCTAAACTCCCGCTCAGGGAAATGCGTGAGTGTTGCGCGATACGGCTCCGGCTCACCACTGCCGTTCTGGCGTAGGAAGCGGTGCACCAGCTCGAAGTGGCGTGGAATCGCTTCTTCGGGCGTTGATAACAGGTAGTTTTCCGGAGCGGCGCTGAGAAATGCCGATACGGCTGTCGGTGACCCCAAGGGCGTAAGGGCGTGGAGAAGTCGCTCTTTGCGCCGTTGTAACCGTGCCTCACGATTCTCCTCGACCGGTTCTCCGGTTTCCAGGACTTCCAGGGTGCGGAGGTAGAGTTCATCGAGTAACTCACCTTTCCACGGGTTCCACACTTTCGGGCCGACGGCTTTCATGTCGGCAAAAGTGAGCAAGTAGAGTTTTTTCAGCAATGCTGGGGTTTCAACGAATCGTGCACAATTCGTGATGACCGCCTCGTCGGAGAGATCCTGGCGCTGAGAAATAGAAGACATACGTAAATGGTGCTGCACCAGAAAATGCCACTCGTGGGTGTCATCAGGAGAGAGGTTCCAGCGAGCCGCAGTGTCTTTGACCATTGCCGCGCCACGTTCATCGTGGTCGTGTCCATATCCTTTACCCACATCGTGATAAAGAATGGCAAGAAACAACAATTCGATTTTATCGACTTCTCTAACGACTTGTGTCAGGAGTGGGTGTGTGGCCTTGTAGGCTCCATCACGCAGCAGTTCGATTTCAGCCACGCCCTGTAGTGAGTGCGCATCGACTGTGTAGACATGATAGAGCTCACGTTGCGTACGCCAGTGTAAGCGGCCCAATTCCGGTAGCAACCAATCAAGGACCCCGAGATCATGCATGATATTGAGTGTCGGTGACACCCGCTGCTTCCAGGCGAGGATGGTGAACAGCGCGGTGCGTAACGGCGGGGATTCACCTAAGGCAACGGGGAGTTTGGGGACCGTATCGCGGATGAGTTGCTGAGAGTCGTTGGCTAGTTGTACGCCATGACGCTGAGCGTCGTGAAATAGGGTCACCAAGTTGACTGGCTCGCGGGATAAAATCTCTGGCTTGGTAATAGAGAGGACATTTTCCGCAATACGGACTCCTTCACGAATCTCTCGGCCTCGCACGCGGCCAAGAAAAGATGACAGCCGTGACGTGGTGACGCACCGATCTTGCATCAGACGGGAGAACGCGGAGATGGTCGTGGCATGGCGATAATACTCATGCATGAAACTCGCGACATCAGTGAACCCGAGTCGTGGGGCAAGCGCTTCTTGTCGTTCGAAGGTCAGCACATCTTGTTCAGTATGTTCGAGTAAATGCAGACTATTGCGTACGTGCCACAAGAAATCACGTGCGGCTTCAACTTCATCCAATTGCGCTGCGGTGACGATCCCTTTGGGGACCAGTTCACGAAGAGTGCGAACCTTGAATTTGACTTTGACCAGCCACCCGGCAGTGTGCAGGTCACGAAGGCCGCCTTTTCCTTCTTTGATGTGAGGTTCCAGCATATAGATCGAATCACCGTGCCGACGATGACGTTCTTGACTTTCCTGGGCCTTCTCTTGGAAGAAACGCTCGGAATTCTTCGCCACAATCTCGCGTTCGGTTGCCGTGGTGAATTCGTGCATGAGCTGTTCGTCACCGCATAAAAACCGGTGGTCGAGGAGGGCGGTTTTGACTTGTAAGTCTCGACTTGCCAACGCGACACATTCGCGCACGTTGCGGACTGCGTGTCCGACGATAAACCCCGCGTCGAGGAGACTATAGTAGAGGGTATCACAAATGGTTTCTACATAGGGGGTAATTTTCCAGTGATAAAGAAAGAGCAGGTCGATGTCAGAATACGGATTCAGTTCTCCACGCCCATACCCGCCTTGGGCAAATACGACACAGCGTTGATGGAGTCGCGGATTGCGACGGGTGTACAGTTGCGTTGCTGCGGCAAAGAGATATTGGATCAGCCGATCGATCAGACGGGTGTGGAGACTGACAAGGGTGGTGCCACTCGCACCAGCAAGCTGCTGTTTTTCTAGTTCGCTGTACACACGAGCGCGATAGTCTTTGCTCAACGCGCGAAGGTTAAATTGCGGGTCAGCTTCAATGTCGAGATCTGCCGGTGGCAACGGTGGCAATGGGATGGCAAACGTTTCCACTGGCGGAGGTGTGTCGGTCTCAATCATAGCTATGTCCCCTCACGGTCCTTGGCATCGAGGGGCAATGGTAGCACGCCACAAGGAGTTGTGCATGGCATGAGCGAGGGAAGAGGAGCCGGACCCACTTTCACTCGTATGGTGAAAACGCATACCCCATCATGCTGGACGAGCAACGCGAGACCCGCAGTCTCGGACGATCTCCCAGCACAAGTAACATGCTTGGCTACTACAAGTTCTTCGCTGACGGGCCATTGCGTAGAAATTCGGCAATACCGCGATACAGCCCTTCCGCCAAGGTTTCCTGATAGGTCGTGGAACCGAGGCGTTGCGCTTCGGTAGCGTGAGAGAGAAACGCGAGTTCTACGAGAATACACGGCATATGTGCGCCGACGAGCACATAGAATGGCCCTTTTTTGACTCCCAAATCGTTAGCGTGAGGAACGGCTGTCCTCGCCTGATTGACAAGCGCTGTTTGCACCGCCTGCGCGAGTGAAATCGATTCTTCTTCTTTGCCGGTTTGGATGAGATCGCTGAGAATGTACGAGAGTGATGCTTCCCGTTGCGGTAGTTGCTGCCGAGCCCGGATCCCATTCTCCAGCTTGGCGAGTCTGATGGTTGCACGATCTTCAGTGTTGTTGAGGTAATACGTTTCTATCCCATGTGTCTCTGCGTTGGGGCTTGCATTCGCATGGATCGAGATGAATAGGTCCGCTTTTGCCGCGTTGGCTCGGGCAGTTCGTTCAGGCAAAGGGATAAAGACGTCGGTTGTGCGTGTGAGCGCGACTTCGGCCCCCAAACGAGCACGTAGTTTCTGCGCAAGCCGCTTGCTGACTGCAAGGACTACGGTCTTTTCTTGGAGTCCGCTCGCACTCTGGGTGCCTGGGTCGGAACCGCCATGCCCGGGATCAATCATAATCCGGTATCGTTTCTGGGCTGGGGACGGTATGGGTTCAGGCTCTTCAACTTTCGTCGGAGGTCGAATCGGGGCTGGAAGGGGTAAGATGATTGCTGCTTGTCGATCTGTTGGAGTTGTCGGAGGTGAAGGCAAAGAGGAGGGGAAGGGCGACGGAGCGGGTTCGGAGTTTTTGGTAGCTGTCTGCGCATTGGGCAGCGGAGTGTCATGACGAGGAGCTGGCAGTGACGGAGGGGGCTCTTTTTCGCGCACCCCGCGTTTCGCTTCGTTGGTAATGACTTGAGGAGATGACTTTTCTGACAAGCGTGTCGATGCAGGAGGCAAAGGAACAGGGGAAGATTGGGTCATTGCGATCTGCCGATCTGATACAACTTTCTGTGATGTCGTGAGGTTTGGAAGACGTGGTGGCAGACCGATAGGGGTGATGCTGTGTTGTTGTTTACGTAATTGAATAACGAGTTGATCTGGAGAGCGAAACCTTGTCGCCCGATAGGTTCCCAATCGTTCGACTTCAAGTGAAACGCGGATAACTGAATCCTCGATTAAACCAGTGCGTACTTCCTTGAGAAGACCATCCTCAACTTTGGCAGTTGTACGAACACCTGGTGCCAGACCGGCAGGAGAAAACCGCACATGCAGGCGAGTCGGAGCCGTTGAGACCGTAGCAGACGGCTCTGCAACCAGCTCATAAGAGATGGGGCCTGAAAGAGAGATCACCACCCGGGTGGCGTCCGCTGAAGAGATGGTACGAATGCCTTGAATGACGGAGGAGCGTGGTGCAGCCGCGGCAAAAGAACTGAGCAGGAGCACGAAGAAAGCGGCGTTGAGAACTTTTTGTGTGAAATGGTAAAGAAACGGAAGAGGAAGGCAGAGAGGAACGGAAGGACAGAAGGGAAGAGGGGAAAGAGTAATTGCATTCATGCCGTTGTTCTTTCCTCCTCCGTCCACCTCATTCACCTCCTGTAATAACCAAGGTTCTGCTTATGTCCCAAACTCCCACGAGGAGAGATATTTCTTCTGCTCAGCAGTGAGACGATCACACTTGAGGCCCATGCTGGAAAGTTTCAGCGTGGCAATGTACTCCTCAACTGACTTGGGTACTTGATGGACGCGAGTATCGAGGGCCTTCTTATTATTGATGACCCAGTTGACCGCGAGTGCTTGCGTAGCAAAGCTCATGTCCATCACTGCTGCGGGATGACCTTCGGCAGCGGCGAGGTTAACGAGGCGGCCTTCGCCGAGAACGTAAACCGTACGGTTGCTGGCGATCCGATACGCATCGACATTGGGACGGACCTCTTTCTCAACGGTTTTTGACATGCTCTTCAGAGCAACGAGGTCGATTTCGACATCGAAGTGGCCTGAGTTACAGAGAATGGCGCCGTCTTTCATCTTGGCAAAATGCTCTTTCCGCAACACCGAGGTGTCTCCGGTCAAAGTAATGAAGACATCTCCTTGTTTTGCGGCTTCACCCATCGGCATAACGCGGAAACCGTCCATCGCTGCTTCGAGCGCGCGGATCGGGTTCACTTCGGTGATAATGATTTGCGCGCCCATACCGCGTGCGCGCATGGCGACACCTTTACCGCACCAGCCATAGCCGGCTACGACAACATTCTTACCAGCAAACAAAATGTTTGTTGCACGTAAAATGCCGTCGACGGTCGATTGTCCGGTGCCGTAGCGATTGTCGAACAGATGCTTGGTATCCGCATCGTTGACCGCGACGACTGGGATTTTCAGCTTCTTATCTTGCTCCATCGCACGAAGGCGAATGACGCCAGTGGTGGTTTCCTCTAAGCTGGCGCGCATGCTACCAGCTTGCTGGGCATACTTTGCCTCAGTGTGTAACAAGTTGACCAGGTCAGCACCATCATCGAGCGTGATGACGGGCTTCGTCGCTAAGACGGCGTGCAGATGGGAATAGTAGGTGTCACGGTCTTCTGCGCGGATGGCAAAGGTGGGAATGCCATCATGTTTTACGAGTGAAGCGGCGGTATCGTCTTGTGTAGACAACGGGTTCGAAGCGCATAACAGGACTTCTGCGCCACCAGCTTTGAGGGTCCGCATCAAGTTCGCAGTTTCGGTAGTGACGTGCAAACACGCCGAGAGGCGGATGCCTTTCAGCGGTTTGGTGCGGGCAAACTGTTCACGAACTGAGCGCAAGACCGGCATATGCTGCTCGGCCCAGTCGATACGCTTTTTGCCAAGCGCGGCTAAGGCAAAATCTTTTACGTCTCCTTTAACGGATGCCATTATGGTGTTTCCCTTTTTCCTTTCTTCAAGTTATGCGCTTTGTACTGCACGTTTGAGTGCGTCGATACGATCAATACGTTCCCAGGTGAATTTGTTGCCGTCAGCTGGTCGCCCAAAGTGGCCATACGAGGCGGTGGGGCGATAGATCGGTTGTTTGAGTCCCAAGGTTTTGATGATTTCTGCCGGGCGCAGATCGAAAACGTCGGTGACCGCTTTGGTGATGCGTTCGTCCGGCATGACGCCAGTGCCAAATGTATCGACGAGCACAGAGACAGGTGCGGCCATACCAATCGCGTAGGCGACTTGCACTTCACAACGTGAAGCAAGCCCTGCGGCGACGACGTTCTTCGCGATATAGCGTGCCATGTAGGCAGCGGAGCGGTCGACTTTGGACGGGTCCTTGCCCGAAAATGCACCGCCACCGTGGCGGCCATAGCCCCCATAGGTATCAACAATAATTTTCCGACCTGTGAGTCCGCAGTCAGCGAACGGACCACCGTGCACGAACCGGCCCGTCGGGTTTACCAAGAAGACAGTCTTGTTATCCATGAATTCTTTGGGCACGACTTTCTTGATGATATCTTCGATGACCGCTTCTTTGATGGTGTTATAGGTTGCATCTGGATGATGCTGGGTCGAAATTAACACCGTGTCGGCCCGGGCAGGTCTCCCATCTTTATAGTGAACGGTGACCTGCGATTTTGCGTCCGGGCGCAGAAATGGCAACTGGCCACTTTTACGCGCCTGGGTCAGTGCTTCAACCAAGCGATGCGCCGTATAAATCGGGAACGGCATGAACTCTTTGGTTTCGTCACAGGCAAAGCCAAACATCATGCCTTGGTCACCGGCGCCTTGCTCCTTGTGGAGGCCTTCACCTTCCGTGACTCCTTGTGAGATGTCGGGGGATTGTTGGCCGATGGCGTTGAGGACCGAGCAGGTGGTGGCGTCAAAGCCGAGTTCTGAACTAGTATAGCCAATGTCCTGAACGACCTCACGGACGACGTCTGCGTAGTTTATGTTGGCGCGAGTGGTAATCTCACCGGCAACAACGACCATTCCGGTTTTGGTAAGGGTTTCGCACGCAACACGGCTCTCGGGATCTTGTGCGAGCAAGGCATCTAAAATCGCGTCGGAAATCTGGTCACACATCTTATCTGGATGACCTTCAGAGACCGACTCTGAGGTGAAAAGAAAATCTTTCGCCGGCATACACTCTCCTTCGTTTGATTCTGCACTGCCCTACAGGAAAGCAGGCGCATGTAATAGAATAGCGATATGAGCGTCAATGGGCAAATGTAAAAACGAGGCTGAAGGTGAGAGGCTTGAGGCTTCAGGCGACAATGGTGTTAATGCGTGTGAATGCGTGGAAAACGGTAAGTCAAAATGCAAAAGTCAAAAGTTTCAGAGGCTTAGTTCTCAGCCCTCAGCCCTTCTCTTCTCAACAAGTCCCAAATCCCTCGCCCCTCGTCCCAAGTTCTCACTCCTCATAAAATCGATTTTCTACGACTCTCGTCAGCGCTGCCAGGGTAGCTTCCGCATCAGCTCCTCGTACCTCGACTTCCAGTACGCTGCCGCATGGAGCGCCGAGTGTCATAAGATCAAGGATACTTCTGCCGTTCACCGTACGATTCTGCCAACTGACAGTGACGTTCGCTTGCAATCCACTAATAGCACGTACAAAGGTGGCAGCCGCACGAGCATGAAGGCCTTGTCTATTGAGAAGCGTAAGCTGAGCAGCTGTACTGGGCTCGTCTGCCATGGAGGTGAAGTTGCTCCTAACGCTGCAAATCGCGATGTCGGAGATGTGTGACATAGCCCCATGTCGCTAAGCGACGCCCGAGTTCTTCGACAATCGCAACGGATCGATGCCGACCGCCGGTACACCCAACGGCTACTGTTAAGTAACTCTTCCCTTCGCGAATATACAGGGGCAAGGTTGATTCGAGCAACGCGCTGACTTGCGTCAGAAAGAGGATGGCTTCTGGGCGCTGCAGAACGTAGGCAGCGACGGCTGCATCAAGGCCGGTCTGCAGACGAAGTTCCTCAACAAAAAACGGATTCGCTAAGAACCGCACGTCGAACATCACATCCGCGTCAACTGGAACGCCATATTTGTAGCCGAAGGATTCGAGTGTCACCACAAGCGCATTAGGGGTACGAGATTGGGTTTGGCGTAATCTTTCGCGCAATTCGTGTACGGTAAAGACTGAGGTATCAATGATCTGCGTTGCCATCTCTCGCAGTCCAGCGAGTAACTCACGTTCAGTGCGGATGCCTTCAGAGACACCACCGCTGCCAGCTGCGGGGTGAGGGCGACGTGTCTCACTAAACCGTCGTAGCAAGACGTCGTCCGCTGCTTCAAGGTAGAGAATTTGGACAAGCTGTCCCCGGTTGCGTAAGTCGGCGAGGACATCCGGGTACGTACGGAGGAAGACACGTTCACGCTGATCAATCCCCAGCGCAACGCGAGTAATCGGCTCTTCGCTATTGGCACAGAGTTCGAGAAAGCGGGGAATGAGCGCGACCGGAAGATTGTCAATACAATAGAACCCCAGATCTTCGAGCACGTGAATAGCCGTGCTCTTGCCTGACCCTGAAAGGCCAGTGACAATAACCACCTGCATCGTTGTCGGTGAGGTGTCTTGGGCAAAAGATTCAGAGTCTGGCGTCTTCTTCACAAATCACCTGATACAAGGTGGCCTGATTGGCGCCCTGCAGCAGGCGCTCACGGAAGGCTTTGTCTTTCAGCAGGCGCGACACCCTGGCTAACGCTCTTAAATGAATACCGGCCGCTTCTTCTGGGGCGACCAGTAGGAAAAAAAGTTTGGTTGGTAACCCATCCAAGGAATGGCAGTCGATACCGTGCGGACTCCGACCAAAAACCGCGACGACGTTCTTTAACCCAGGGAGCTTACCGTGTGGAATGGCAATGCCTTCACCAATCGCGGTGGTGCCCAACCGTTCGCGGTCAAGCAAGACGGAGACGAGCTGTTCCGCACGAATATCGGCACGTTGCGTGGCTAAATGCTGTGCAAGTTCGTGGAGCACTTCAGCTTTGGTAGTGCTCTGCAATTGTGGAATGACTAAATCTTCTGCCAAGATATCAACGACGCGCATGTGGTAGGGGTCCTTTCCCCTCGAAGAAACGCCCTGGTGTCGTCCTTTACGTTCCTTGTTTGCGTTTCGCCGACGGCGGGATATTCATGGCTTCACGATACTTGGCCACCGTGCGACGGGCAATGTCAATGTTATTTTGCACTAATCTTTTGGCGATATCCTCATCACTCAAAGGCCGCGTCGGATCCTCGGCGGTGATCATCTCGCGAATCTGCTCCTTGACACTCTCCGCAGCCACATCTTGTTGTCCATGGTGGCTCTTCAAGCCGGTAGTGAAAAATCGCTTCATCGAGAAGATGCCACGCGGTGTGGCCATATATTTGTTGGCGATGGCACGGCTGACGGTCGACTCGTGGATTCCGACATCTTCGGCAACATCGCGTAACACGAGTGGACGCATTTGCGAGACACCATACGTCAGGAAATCACCTTGTAACTTTACAATACTCTGAGCGACTTGGAGGAGCGTATGTTGCCGTTGTTGGATACTTTTAATCAACCAAGCGGCGGAGCGGAGTTTTTCTTGAATGTAATCTTTGGCGTCGCCACCTTCCGCGAGCAACCGTCGATACGACTGGCTCACTTTTAAGCGCGGCAGCCCTTCTTCATTCAAGGTGACGAAGTACTCTTCGCCCATTTTTCTCACGTCAACATCTGGAGTGACGTAGCGGATTTCTCCTTCACCAAAATTTCGTCCTGGCTTTGGTTCAAGAGAGGTGATCAGCTTGAAGGCCTGTGTGACTTCTTCAACAGTCACTCCCAGGTCTTTGGCGAGTCGATCAAAGCGTCGCCCTTCAAGGACAGTGAGATGATCTTGTACAATCCGTATCGCAAGAGCGATGATTGAAGCGTCGTCTGGATCTTCAAGTGCATGCGCGCGCAATTGCAATAACAGACATTCACGTAAATCACGTGCGGCAACGCCAATGGGATCACACGACTGGATGAGCTGCAGCACGTAAGCGGCGAGTTCAACGTTCACTCCGGCACTGGCTGCAAGTTCTTCAAGAGGAGCCTTGAGATAGCCGTCGACGTTCAAGTTGCCGATAATGACAGAGGCGATCCGTTCCTCTTCAAGACGCAGTTCATGAAAACGCAACTGCTCAGAGAGGTGTTCTGCGAGCGATTCGGCGCGAGTTAATACGTTTTCCAGAATGTTGAGCCGATCGTCATCGTCATCATCACTTCCGGTTGCTGGCAAGGCCGGCATGTCGTTACTGTTGTTGTCCAGGTAGGCTTGCCAGTTGATGTCATCTTGGGGAGTGGGCGTCGGACTATCGACCGTTGCGATCTCAGTTTCAGTTTGCGGGCCGCTGGTGAGCGGCTCTTCGCCCTCGGTGCGTTCTAAGACCGGGTTTTCCGCAAGTTCCTCGTCGATAAGCGTATCAAGCTCTTCGCGTTGAAGTTGGAGGATTTTAATGGCTTGACGCAGCTGTGGCGTCATCACCAGTTTTTGCTGCAGCTTCGTCTGCAGTCGTATATCAAGCGCCATGACGATTTACCCTCGGCTTTGCAGACTAAAGCGTTGTCCTAAGTAGGCTTGTCGAGCCTGTTCATTGGCTGCCAGTTCCTCTGGGGTGCCAGAAAGGAACACGGTACCATCCGTGAGCAGATACGCCCGGTCACAAATCCGTAATGTTTCTTGGGCATTGTGATCGGTGATCAAAATACCAATCCCCCGACTGCGTAATTGAGCGATGATTTCTTGTATGTCATTCACTGATAATGGATCGATGCCGGCAAACGGTTCATCCAGCAGCATAAATGAAGGCGACATCACCAGGGCACGCGTAATCTCCACGCGTCGTCGCTCGCCACCAGACAAAGACTCTGCCCGTTGAGGAGCGAGGTGCGTGATATGCAATTCTCTGAGCAATTGACCAAGACGCATACGACGTTCGGCAGCCGTCAGATCTAACGTTTCGAGCACGGCCATTACGTTCTCCTCGACCGTGAGTTTACGGAAAACCGATGGCTCTTGCGGCAAATAGGTAATGCCTTTCCGCGCTCGCATGTGCATTGGTAAGTTCGTAATGTCTTCACCATTATATCGTACATTTCCCTTATCGGGTCGTAGGATGCCAACAATAATCGAGAACGTTGTTGTCTTGCCCGCACCATTTGGGCCGAGGAGACCAACCACTTCTCCCCCGCGGACTTCGATGGAAACATCGTGCAGCACTGGTCGTTTCCCATAGGACTTACACAGCTGTTCGCCGCACAACACCGCCTTGTTGCTCACCGTACCTTTGCCTCTTTCTTGCTTTTCTCGTCACTTTTGGGATTCAGTTGCATCTCCGGCCTTGTATCCGCTCCGCCCTCCACAGCTACTCTGTTCTCATCAAGGTAGACGGTGACCGTTTCCCCTTTCACAACATTGTCGCCGTCGCGCAAGACCGCATCGCCACTGAGCACGACCGTACGCTTCAGTTCATTGAAGATCGCTTTTTTACACGTCGCGTTCCCGTTCTCTGACGTGATCTCTACATTCCCTTCTGCCACCGCATCTTTGATTCGCTGGCGACCTTTGGTGGTAAGTCCTTTATCAGGAGGAGTTGGGTTGGTGGTACTCGCTTGCTCTTCATAGGTAACGGTGAGGAGTTCACTCTTAATGGTGCCGTTGTCACGTGTTGCAATCACCCCACCGCGATAAACGATACGCTTTTCGTTGTAAAAGAACTCTAACTTCCCAGAACGGATATTGATTGGCCCTTTGCCGGACGAAAGGGAAAAAGCATCGAATGGGGTCTGGCTTTTCGCTGCTTGGTTCCCAGCCTCAACGCTCTTGTCGTCTGCGGCAAATCCAATACGGCCTCCGCTACACACCATTACCAACAGTATGAGCCCAACCCCACGGTTGACCATCATCCTCATTAACTCTCTCTCCTACTTAACGTGGTTTGTACGTCTGCGTCCAAGGTCATGGATTTGTTGACCACGTCAACCGCATATCCTTTGCCGGCAACGTTGACGTCTGGCCCGGTAATCTGTACTGCGGCTTGGGAGGAGATGCGATTCTGTTCACTGTCAAAGATTGCCTCTTGGGTCGTAATAACGAAATCGCCGATCTGCATCTCCAGGTCACCATTCAACTCGACGCGTAATACTTCTTCTTTTTTATCAGCGGTCAAGAGTACACGAGCTTCACGACTGCGCAATGAGAAAGCGTCGCCATCCTTTGGATAAAACGAGAACTGTGGCGTATCAACGATGATCAGATGGTCTTCCATCGAATAGCGCGCTTTACGAGCGACAATTTCCCAGGCCTTTTTTCCATCGGGCCGAACCTTGACGCGTGTAAAATCGTTCATCTCCTGCCCATCTTTATTCACAGGAACAGGGGCAGACTTGGTCAGCTCTTCGATTCTCTTGTCCCCGCTTTGACTATTGATGACCAAACGGTGACCAACTATGGCGAGCAAGACGAAGACTAGTGCTGAAACAATAAACCGTCCCTGACTACGACTCATTACTTTTTTCCACCCGTCTCAAAATACCCTACGCCCTTCATCTTGCGCAATGAAGGTGGCAAGTTTTTTGCCTGTCACCTTTCGTAGACTACCCTTTGTTCCATCAAAGGGAAAGCCGATCAGGAATTTCCTGAGGAAGGAAGGGCAACTACGTGATTTTACGTGCTTGTAATTATCCTGGTCGGCCTTTTAGGTCCGAGCATTTGGCTCGCGAAAAACGAACTCCACTTCCCCGAATTGTACTGTCCAGCCGTCTTTGAGCAAATTCTCAGTTCAGCGTAGTGAGTAATAGAGTATCAAAAGTAACGCAAGACTCACGGCCGTGGAGAACGACAGAGAGAACCTCTTTCGACTGAAAAGTTCGAGAGAAAAATGGTTATATGGAACCTGAGACTTTCACCGGCTGTGTTTCCTCTGACTTTTTCAGTGATCTCCTCAGCGAAATGTGAATGCGCCTAGGTCACAGGTTCCTGACACTCGTGGCGTCCCATCAAGATCGACACTGGGACAGTGTGTTGGATCTCCAGCTCCACGTAATACGGAATGTGGCCTAAGAGAGTGTTTTGAAAAAGGGATTGGTAAGCTTGAGGGATGAATACACTGCCGCGAGTTTATCCAACGGACCTGACCATGACCGAATGGACACAATTGAAGAGCTTCTTTCCCCCGGCCTCTC
>VGTJ01000080.1 GCA_016874775.1 Deltaproteobacteria bacterium | reverse complement strand
CTCCTTCCTGCCCCAGCGGACCTTCCTGGGAGGAGAACCTATGGGGTGCGTGACGGGCCTGCACGCCGGATCGCTCCGAAGCTTTTCGGGTCGCACGGCCAGCGGCCGTGGTTTCAGCTAGGAATGAAGAAGCTCTTCGGATCGATATTTGAAACACTGCCCCTACCTCCACGTCGTCCCCTTTGTTACAATCTCTCTCAATTTTGCACGTATACTACGTTCGTCATGTTACAACTCAACAATTTGTCGCTCTCATTCGGTGGACAGGATCTGTTCCGGAATCTCAATTGGCATGTACGCAAAGGAGAACGGATCGGCCTCGTCGGGCCTAACGGCGCCGGAAAAACGACCCTCTTTCGCCTCATCATCGGTCAGATCGAAGCCGATGCCGGTAGTATCCAGCGTGGACGCGAAGCAACGATTGGCTATCTTCCCCAGGAAGGGATTGCCATCACTGGCCGCACCCTGTTCGCAGAGGCTCGTTCAGCACTTCCGCAACTCACAGAGATTCAGCATGAATTGACGGTGATTCACGATGCACTCGAACACAACCACAGTGACGGCGAGGAGCATGAGGAGTTGCTTGCGCGCTACGGCGACCTCCAACACCGCTTTGAAGAATTGGGAGGTTTTCGTGCTGATGCAGAAGTCGCCAAAGTCCTCACTGGTCTGGGCTTCCAAGAATCGCAGTTTGAGCAGCCGACGGCGACGTTCAGCGGTGGTTGGCAAATGCGTTTGGCGCTTGCCAAACTCCTTCTTCAGCAGCCTGACATCCTGTTACTTGATGAGCCAACCAACCATCTCGATCTTGATTCGTTGTTGTGGTTGGAATCCTATCTGCGCGCTTACGTCGGCAGCGTCATTATCATTTCCCATGATCGCGAATTTCTCGATCGTTTAGTGACCCGGATCGCATCGCTCTATCGTCAAACGATCACTGAATACACCGGGAATTACTCCAGCTTTGAGCGCCAGTTCGAGTTCGAACTCGAAGCGCACCGGAAAGCGTACGAGGAACAACAAGAAGAAATTGCCCGGATTCAACGCTTTATCGACACGTTTCGTTACAATGCACGCAAGGCCTCACAGGTGCAAAGCCGTGTGAAACAACTGGATAAGCTTGAGCGAGTCGAGCCACCGCAGAGTGTCCCCAAGGGAGTACGTTTTCATTTTCCCTCAGCACCGCGGAGTGGGCGGGCCGTGCTGGAGCTACAGAACGTTGACAAGCAGTACGATACGCTCCAAGTGTTTCGCGATGTGAATCTGATTGTTGAACGCGGAGAACGGATCGCGTTAGTGGGGGTTAATGGCGCCGGCAAGTCAACCCTCAGCCGCATTCTTGCTGGAGTGGAAGAGGCAACGACTGGAGAGCGCCGCCTTGGACATCAAGTCGTACTCGATTATTACGCGCAGCAACAAGCCGATCGGCTCACGAGTGACAATACCGTATACGACGAGGTCGCCAAGAATGCGTCACTGGCAATGACTCCCGAGCTGCGCATCCTGCTCGGAGCTTTTCTGTTTTCTGGAGATGCTGTCAACAAAAAAGTGGTCGTGCTCAGCGGTGGCGAAAAGAGTCGTCTCGCGTTAGCAAAGATGTTACTGCAACCATCGAACTTCTTAATCCTCGACGAGCCAACCAACCACCTCGATATACGCACCAAAGATGTCTTACGTGAAGCGTTGCTGCAGTTCAGCGGAACGTTCCTGATCGTTTCGCATGATCGCTACTTCTTGACTGGTCTCGTCACCAAGGTCATCGAGATGCAACACGGACAACTGGTCGTTTATCCGGGAACGTTCGAAGAATTTCTCGCTTGGAAAGAGAAAATGGCTAGCGTCCAGGGGCAAGAGTCTGGAGACCACAACAGTCCAAGGTCTAAAATCCAAGGTCTAAAACCTGAAACTCCCAATCTCCAATCTGCAGCCCGCAGTCCGCAATTAGAGATGGCCGACACTCTAGCAGTGATCCAAGAAGCCAAACGCGGCAAACTCTCGTATGAACAACAAAAGGCGGCACGTGCGGAACAGCAAAAGCGAGAACGTCGACTCGCAGAGATCGAAAAGCAGGTTGCCACACTTGAAGAGCGGAAGGCCACGCTTGAACAATTGATGGTCGATGGCACCACCTTCACTGACCCCCAACGTGCACGAGAACTCACGCAAGAGTATGACACGCTCAAGCAAACGCTCGAAGACCAGTATGCCGCGTGGACAGAGCTAGCAGAAACGATGAATGCATAGCCGTGACGATCTTCCATTCCCTCACGACAGGAGAACAATAATGCGCGTAGGCTTAGGAATTCCACCAATCGGACTCCCAATGGACTTCTGCACGGATATCGTCCAACAAGCAGAAGCTCGCGGGTTCGACTATATCTCAGTCGGTGAAGCATGGGGCGTAGAAACGTGCACGATGGTGGGTGCACTCTTGGCTCGTACCCAACGTATTCGCATCGGGACTGGAATTGTCTCGATCTATCTACGTCCGCCAACTTTGACCGCAATGCAAGCGATGACCTTAGACCTCATTGCTCCGGGACGTGTCACTCTTGGCTTAGGAGTGAGTACACAGAATATCAACAATTTTCACGGTATCCCTTGGAATTATCCGGTCTCACGTACGCGAGAGTACGTCCATCTTTTGCGACGCGTCCTTGCTGGTGAACGCGTGACGTATGAAGGTAAGTTTTATCAACCCAAAGGATTCCAACTCAGTGTCCCGCCTCCCTCCGGTCGAGTCCCGATTTACCTCGCAGCGGTGAATCCACAAATGCTACAGCTCGCAGGCGAAGTTGCGGATGGAGTCCTTCTCGCCTGGCTGCCAGCGCGACAAGTCGCTCTTTCTATCGCAGAGATCGCGAAAGGTGCAGCGCGAGCCGGACGATCCCTGTCCGATATCGACATTGGTTGTTACATTCACACGGCAGTCACTAACAATCGTGAACAAACACTCAAACAGTTACGTCGCGTGTTAGTCGGCTACTGTCAAGCGAATACGTACATTCAGGGTTTTCGTCACTTCGGCTACGGCGACATTCTTGAAGAAGTCCATCGGTATTGGCGTGCAGGAAATCGACCAATGGCCGAAGCGGCGATTCCAGAACGGATGGTCGAAGAGCTGTATGTTTTCGGTACCCCTGATGAGTGCCGCGCTCATATTGAGCGGTTCCGCCAAGCTGGACTCCAACTCCCGGTTCTTGCAGCACCACCGACCAGCCAAATCACAAGAGAAGATTTTTCTCGCCTGATAGAGACGTTTGCGCAATGAAATACACGACACCACTACTGCTGCTGTTCTGTACGGGTTGTTATCAACGGCAAGATCCGCTTGTGCGCGAGGAAGGCGGTTATAGGTAATAGGGAAAGAAACGCACTATCCCTGAAGCCTACAACCTGCGCTGCTCTATTTCGCAGACACCAGTCGGCTAAAGATCTCGTCGTCCTTTAACACTTGCGGCGTGGGGAAGGCAGTTTTGCTGTGCGACAGCCCGAGTTCCAAGAAGACCTCACACATCTTATACATCACCAACCCTGGGTTAACGACCGGCACCGGAAGGCGCTCTTTCAGGTAACTATACGACTGATGCATGGTCGTTGACCCCAGCACAATCACATCAGCACCGTCTTCATTGATAGCTTTGAGTGACTCATGTTCAAGTTTTTTGAAGATCACTTCCTCTTTCCCGCTCAGCAGCTCTTCGACATCTGGTCGGGTCTTGATCGACCGCAGAGAAGCCACTTTATCCCACAAACGATACTCAGTGAGGGTTTTTTTGTACAGATGAAACCATTCGTCCCACATCGTGATGATAGAGAACTTATGCCCGAGCATGCCTGCGAGATGAAAAGCGACCTGACCAGGACCAAGCACTGGGATCGAGAGACGAGAGCGTAACGCATACAAGCCAGAGTCACTCACTGTATCGATACACACTGCAGCATATCCCTCCTGCTCCGCTTTGAGCCCAGCCTCGAAGATGAACATGTCCATCAACAGGGTGTCGTAGTAACTATCGCCATACGCACAACTGTTCCGTACTGGGACAAACTCAACTTCGAAGCCCGGCCGAATACACTCACGCGGCAGTTGTGCGCGGCGATTGGCAATGCCTTTCTCATCAAAAGGAAAAGGAACGATAACTTTCACGCGCTTGCTCATAGATGCCTCCTCGTACCTCTCGCAGCAGCCTATGCCTTGTAGCGCTCGCCCAGTCAAGATCAATCTATCGTGGCTTGCCTCAGCAGCTTTAAGTGGGCACAGTACGTAACAAAAGGAGTAACAGTATGGCAACTCCAGACGCCCCACGTATGAGCCCGGAAGAATTATATGCGAGGATAACAAAATACGAACCTGTTGTTATCCTCGATGTCCGAACCGAGGCAGCGCTCACAATGAATCCGTATAAAATCCCTGGGGCGCGGTGGATGCCGCTTACCTCGGTTGTCGAGCAAGCCCAACAACTCCCAAGGCAAGGGACCGTTGTCGCGTATTGAACTTGAAACGAGGACGCGAGCAGCGCCCGTGCGGCGTTGTGGTTACAGGCCGAAGGATTCGAATCCGTATACGCCCTCCGCGGGGGTCTCCTCGCCTGGGAACAGGCTGGCTATCCGACGGTGCCGTTTCGTATGGAGCAGAATCTCGTCGCTCTCGACACGACTAATGTGCTTCCCTCTGCTGGGACTCCTTCTGCACCGACGGCAGTACAAGCGACAGCCCATACCCATACGTTTCTCCCGGGCCTGGTAGGAAGTTATGCTGTTCAGCAAGGTGCACCGACTCGTAAACAGCTGACCGTCCTTTTTGTCGATATTGCGGACTCCACCGTCACCGTTGTGAACCAACCCCCTGAAGAAGTCCTTACTGTCGTTCAGCAGTTTATGGAAGTCGTCACCGATGTCGCCCTCGCTCATTGTGGCGATGTGAAAGATTATGAAGGCGACGGAGCACTGCTCTATTTTGAGTCAGTCACAGAAGCAACGCAGGCCGCGTTAGCGATTCGAAATCAGCTTGCCCAAACGCAGGCGAAGAAGTCTCATTCCCTCCAGGCACGGTTTAGTCTCAACATTGGCGATGTCACCATCGGGGTCATTGGGACAGCACTACGCCGCTCGGTTGCATTGATTGGCCCGAGTATTAACCTTGCGTCACGATTGCTCAAACAGATTCCACCTGGTGGGATCATTGCCACCGCAGCCGTCATTAGGCATTTGCAACAGGAGACGCCAGAACTCGCGCAGCAGTTCACCATTTGGAACGACAAGTTAGAGTTGAAAGGGTTTACCAACGAACGCGTTGTCGCGTATCACATTCCCGAAGACGTACAGCGTAATGCGTAAAGCGTAAGAGGAAATGCGGGGAGGTTACGTGTTACGTGTTACGTGTTATTCCCAATCGTTCATCTCAGCTCTAAAGGAGGGTTTGATATGGCAACAAAAGTCGGCTTTATCGGCCTCGGCAATATCGGCAAACCAATGGCGATTAACGTTGCAAAAGCAGGATTCGATTTGATGGTCTACGATGTCCGTCAAGAACCGTTGCAAGAGCTGGCTGGACTTGGCGCGAAGGTCGCACGTTCAGCCCAGGAGATCGGTTCCCACGGAGAGATCATTGAGTTGGTTGTGGTCGATGACGCACAGGTTGAAGCTGTCACTTTAGGAGAAGGTGGGGTCCTCAACGGAGCGAAACCAGGGAGCGTCATTGCGGTTCATAGTACGGTCCACCCAAAGACAGTACGCAAACTCGCTGACCTTGCCAAAACGAAAAATGTTATGGTCATTGATGCGGAGGTCAGCGGTGGTGAACGTGGGGCATATGCCAAAACTCTGTGTTACATGGTCGGCGGTGATAAAGCAGCCTTTGAAAAATGCCAACCGATTTTTGCTACTTCTGGTGCCAACATTTTTCACCTCGGTGATCTTGGAGCTGGGGCGGCGGCAAAGCTTGCTCACAATTTGATTGTGTACGTCAATATGTTAGCCGCTTCAGAAGGTATGCGACTGGCACAGCAAGCCGGTGTCGATTTGCAAGTGATGGAAAAAGTTGTCCATGCTGGCGCTGCCCAGAGTCGTGTTGCCGATAATTGGTCGCAACAGCAGAAGCTCAAAGACAACTATACCACTGGCCCGCAGGGGCTTTTGCAGCTCATGCACAAGGACCTCCGCCTCGCGCTCGAACTTGGTCACGATTTGCATATTCCCCTCCCCGGCGCGGCATTGGCGCAACAGATGCTAGATCGGGTGTTGGAGATTAATAAGTGAGAAAACTATGGACATGTCTAAGTTGGTTATTGAAGAGGTGACCGATCCCGAAGAGAATGTCCGTGCTCGCGCACAGGACGAGCGTCATCGACGGAGCAACGAGTGGCTCCAAACCCATTGGGCTGATGTTCTACCTCACGCTCGAGGGAAATTTCTTGCCGTAGCGGGTCAGGAAGGATTTATCGCCGATACTCCCGAACAGGCGTAGGCCTGGGCACAAACAACGTCATCCGGAAGATGACGGTGCGTTTGTCCATTACGTTCAGGTCGACAAAGGGCCACGTTTCTATACCAACCAATTGAACAGATTTGGCCTTAAATACTCGCTTGTTCTTTAGGAGACTTCATGTCCTCTTCTCCCAGAATTCACAGAAATCACAACGTCTATATTTTAGGAGCCGGATTCTCTTGTGACGCAGGTCTTCCTGTTGTTAAAGATTTTCTTAACCGAATGAGGGATAGTATTGACTGGCTTCATGAAAACAATAGAGGAGAAGAAGCACGAGCTGTCGAGAGGATTATTCAATTCAGACTGGAGGCCGCGGCAGCAGCATATCGAGCTTACCTAAACATAGAGCACATTGAGGAACTTTTCAGCTTGGCATCTGCGTGGAAGGGCAATGAATTAACCGAACAGATGACAACCGCGATAGCTGCTACGCTCGATTATGCAAAACTCACCTTTCCTGAACCATCCTTTCGTCTTTTAATCGATTCTCCCCCTGCTGAAGTGCCAAAACCTTGGCAACAAATTACTGGCGACGATACTGTGCCTCGCAACCAGTCCCCGCATCGATCTCCGTATCGCGTTCCGTATTACCATCTCTACGCTGGTCTATTGAGCGGCAAACTTTGCCATCCCACTCCTGATATGGAGAATACAGTCATCACTTTCAATTACGACACTCTCCTAGAAGATGGGCTTACTGACATCGATGTTCCCTTTGATTATCATTTGCCTTCCTCGGACAAGAGCATGAATTCACAAACTGAGACAACATCTGGAAGACCTCTTCCATTGAGAGTACTTAAACTGCACGGCTCGATGAATTGGGGAACGCAAAAGGATAAAAAAACAGACCACCTCACTATCTATAAAAATTATTCTCAGTTGCGTGAGCAAGGAGCGGAAGTGGTATTGATTCCCCCCACCTGGCGCAAAGTCTTTGGTGGAGCACTGACGAGCATCTGGGACGCAGCATTAGAGGCTCTGAGCAGTGCAACAAGGATTGTACTCATTGGGTTCTCAATTCCTCCAACGGATATGCATTTCAAATACCTTCTCGCTGCAGGATTGTGTAACAATGTCTCTCTCCGACAAATCGAGATTATCAATCCTGCCGCCCAATCCGCAGAGAAGAACTTATTCAAAATTCTCCGAAAGGAGTTAAGCGAGCAAGTAGTTATTAATACCAAAACAGGGGAATTGAAAACGCTGTGAGCAACAACGGCTTCCTCAATAGAATAGAACGAAGGTATTTAACTGGATATGTGCTTAATGAAATAAGGCCAGTAACGTGATAGCCGCACTTTCCATACGGTAATCTCGAAGTAAAGAACCTTCGCTTTCTCATCAATCAGTCTGCGCTAGCAATGTTTCCAACAAAGCCTGTTGAGGTTTTCCTAAACTCGTCCCGAGATGCGTACGTAAGTCACGAGAAAGACGTATGGCCTCACGTTGCCATGCGAGAATAGCAACGAATTCTTTTTCGAGCCCGGCTTTCTTTGCCTCTAGAGGTTCTATGGAACGTCCAGCGAACACCGATCGAAGAAGGTTTGTGTATCCACGAATCATCGCACCAACAACTTGCCCAGAATTCACATCTCGTCGGATGTAGACCCCAGCGTCAATTGGGATACTTTCCGCCGCCTGGGGAGCGTCAGTATCAATCAGCAAATCGAGTTCGTCTGTTTCTGGGTCGTAGTCAAGAGCCCGAATGTTCATAGACCTTCTCGTTTCCGTTCGTACCAGCAGCTCTGATAGAACTTGATCCATTGGTTGTCACTCTGCAGAACATATTTGACACTAACAACAAGAAAATAACGAGCCCACTGATCTTGACCTGAAATGCGCAAGAGACGAAAGCGTCTGCCGATTTCGTCAACAGGACGATGCTTGTCAAGTTCAACGAATTCCGCAGCTATGAGCGCTCTCGTTGTAAGTTCAAACGCATCTTCGATCTCCGGTCTCTTGGCAACGTGCACTTCCCACTGCCTCCGACTGATGCAGCATTCGACTCCATCAGTATCCTGACCTCGCCAAAGAATATCACGGTCGTCCGTCACTTACCCCACCAACTTCGCTAACATTTGCTCATACTCGCGGTTGTCATGCGTATCGACAGAGACGTAATGCAGATCGACACCACTCGCTTCTTGTTCTTGCAGACGGTCGATACACGCTTCAACCGATCCAGCGCAGCTTGAGGCATCAATCAAATTGGCTGGGACAGCTTCGGTTGCGGCGCGAGAGTTGGCGTCCCACCCTTTCTTCACCGCTTGTACGGCTTCGCCATAGCCATGCCGGGTGAGTTGCTCGGCGTAACACGTACCCATCCGACCAATGTAAAACGCTAAGGTTCCCGCAGTCTCCACTCGGACTTTATCGATGTTCTTGGTCACCGTCGTTGTACCAGGAGAACGAACCGCAACGGCGTTGGCTGGACGGCCAGCGGCAACACTCATTTTGCGAAGAGCCCCAATTTCACCTTGCAGCTTCGGCAGCGGAATCATGACTGGTAACCAGCCATCTGCTATCTCAGCGGTCATCTTCACACTCTTGGCATTCAACGTTGCCAGATACATCGGAATATGGTTGCGCACCGGATTGAAACGCAGCGTGAATCCACGCTGGAGGTTGAACACCTGTCCACTGTATCTCAGTGGTTCGTTCCGCATCAGGGCATTGATGATTTCGACACATTCTTTCATGCGCGTGAGCGGTGGATCGAACTTCACGCCGTGAAAATGCTCGATCACTTGTGGTCCGCTGGTGCCGAGCCCAATAATCATGCGACCATCGGAGAGTTCATCCAGGGTTGCGAAGTGTTGCGCCAGTGCGGCTGGGGTGCGCGAGTAGGTGTTGACGATAGCCGTACCGAGCTGAATCCTTTTGGTGCGATCAGCTAGCAACGTCAGAATAGTAAAAGCATCGCGGCCCCAGGCTTCTGCTACCCAAGCCGAGTGCACCCCTACGGCATCGGCAATCTGTATCCGTTCAAGTAACGCCTTATAATCAAGTGATCCCTGCCAGTTAATCCCCACAGCAACCTTGCGTGCCATACGTCCCCCTTATTTTTTCTCGCAATCTCCAATTCGTTTCGCTGAAAGCCGCTCAACGAATTTCACCAGTTTGCCACCGACAGCGCCTTCTGAATCAATGACGCTCGTGTACGCACTGTCACCATCGAATGTTGTCACTCCTCGTGATTCTGTCTTAATACCATGCTTTTCCGGACAATCAGCCGTGACCTGATAGGTTGACTCAGTTACTTGCGTTGTCGTGATTGCACAACCCAGCTTTCGGTAAATTTCATTCTGTTTCTGCAATACGGCAATAGGATTCTCACACTCGCGCACGGTCGTATCTTTGGGTACCCACTCTTCATCCGATCGTTGCACAGTACGTTGATACTCCCACAATCCTGAGCGCAGTGACGGCAGCTCATCCTCTGCAAGGGCAACGGAGCTGCTCATGAGCAACATCCACACGACACGAGTCAGTCGTTGCGTCAAAAAGGCCGTTATACAGCGTCGTACATCCATAAGCGCAGTTGCCACCGATGAAGAAGCCTTACCCATTCTGCTGTGCATCACGCAATCGCTCATACATACTCTGGATCCAACGAATGCTCGCACGTTCATCCTCAACGATTCCCCACAATAGCTCTTTGGTTTGTTGGTCTTCTTGAATCTCCGCAGCGAGATCTATAACTGGCTTCATAAACTCTTCAGGCTCACCGAACAATTTCGCCAGCACGCCCAGTTTCTCAACATCCGGACGGTCAGCAGAGCCGAAGAATGGAATTTCTTTTTGTCGACGCTCTTCAGGTACTCTTGCTTGGGGGGCTCCTCCCAAGGCAAGTAGTCGCGCTTTCATAACCCGTGCATGGAGAGCTTCACGTTGTTGAATGATCGCAAGACCGCCCTTCACTCCTTCGTGCTGGCTCACCGCGATCCAGCGAGGAAGATAGGTTGCAACGAATCCTTCTGTCGAACGATACACATCAAGGAGGTGCATAATCCGCTCGCGCTCAGTGGGATTTGGTTTGCCAACATAACCAGCATAGACACGTCGTTGCGGCGTTGTACCGGTGCTCACGAAATACCCTCCTGTTTGTCGTTGTCTCTGGAAACATCACAAGGACAGGCTCAGTCTGTCCTCCGCTTTCTGTCTAGGGCTCGATCTTGCCCCACGCAATAACCTTTGTCGGCACGATTCGCACCATCGCATTGTGGGGAAAGGTCAGCGTCATGACTCGGTATTGCGGATAGCGTTCGCGTAACAAACCAAGCGCACGCGTATGTTCTTCCTCTTGCTCAACAATCATTGCCTTCCCAGTAAGAAGAACATACGCCAACTGGGTCCAGTCGTCAGCATAGTCGTCGATGACAATCGCAACTTGCGGATTGGCCAGGATGTTCCGTATCCGCTTAAGCGGTTTGCCGGTCTGACGTTTGGGCTTTTCATCAACAATAAAATACAAGGAAGCCCCATCGAACGCGTAACAAAAGGGAATGACGTGCGGTTGACCAATCTCACTAGCAGTTGCCAAACGCGCAACCACATGAGAATGAATGAAGCGTTGGACAGGTTCGGCTATGTCGAGGGCCATAGATACCTCAGTTGCCCCCTACGCTGATCGCACCGTGCTACTCGTGTCTTCTCGCCCACGAAAGGCATCTTGAGCTTCGCGATAGATCCGCTCGGCTTGCCCTGCGTATCGCGGGGAGAAATGGAAAACCACTAGTTTTCTGACGTGGGCCATACGGCCAAGGATGCCAGCCTGACGAGCAGTCAGATGATACCGCTTTGTTGCTTGATCCTCGTCTTCGTTCAGAAAAGGTGATTCGCAAAAAAAGAGGTCGGCATCCTGCGCTAAAGCGGCAATCCGCGCAGCATTCTCAGGGGTGAAGATCGTATCAACAACGTAGGCAATTTTGTGACCACGCGTCTCTTTGACCAAGTGATTGCGCAAGTCTCCAAGCCGGAACTGCTGAGTGACTTCCCCACGTTGACGGTCACGCCAACACGCACGAATCGGAAAATCATCTGCTTCTCCACGTCGTAAGGCCGACTTCACGTCCGACAACCACGGACCAGGGAGTATGCCCAACTGAGAGAGGACCACAGTATCAACGTTGAGATGGGTTTTCTCTTCAAGCGCAAACCCAAGTGAATGGATCCGATGATCGAGATGCGCGACACGAACCCGAAAGGCAAGTTCTTCGAGCACGATACCGGTAAAAGGAACCGCAGACAAATGCTCAGGAGTAAAGCCAGTCCGCGCAGGGAACAACACACGGCGGATACTGTCCGGCGCGATTTCGGACACTTCGATAGCAAACCGGTAGTTATCTACCAAATTCCACGTATAGCCACGAAGTTTTCCTTCGACACAATCGACGATACCTGGTGGTCCGAAGAGAAAGAGCTTTTCATCTCGTGCAAGGAAGAGGCGCAGCAGATGATCAAACCCGATAAAGTGATCCATATGGCAGTGCGAGACAAACACATGGCTCACGCGAAACATATCTGCGGCTGGCAAAGCGTCATTGTACCCAAGATCGAAGAGCAACGCTCGCCCCTCCCAACGCAGATGAATATAGAGCCCTGGGTCACCAAAGGGCCCATTGACCAAACGGGCAGCGAAAGCGGCATTCATCCCTCTAACAGAGCGGGAGAAATGAACGCCGTCAAGCGCGGGGAGTGAGGAAATCGACCAGGTAGAAAGAAACTGAAGAGTTTACGACTGACGCTTGAGAAGAAGGAACTGACGCTTCAGACGTTCGACCTGATCTTGAACCGAGGGAAGATGGCGGCTTTCTTTGAGCGCCTGAAATACATCGAGATCAGAAGCCTCACGTCGTCCCTCGGACACTTCGCGCATGGTATCAATGATTTCGTGGATCACACGGGGAATCTCACGTTGCGGAATGACTAAATCCCCCCGGCCAAGAGTCCCTCCCCAGTGCGCTGCATATGGACGCAACACGTGGAGAATCTTTTCGGTTACGCTTTTTTCGCTTGGCATGGCAATCTCTTCCTTGTCGTATAACTTGCTGATGCAAATGTCATTATCACGATCAGGTATTGACTTTGCAAGTCAGTAAAATGGCGGAAAAATAGGACCATCATCGAACAACGATATTGTTAGTGCTCATATTTCTTGCCCAAAGCCAAGGCCTCTTTCACTCCAAGCAGTGTGGTCATCTCATCGAACAATCCGGGCATGGAACTTTTAGTGATGCTTCCGGTGTCCCTCAACTCACGCATCATGTCACGCATCCGGACATAAAACCCGGTCAGCGTTGCTGAATAAATCGTCAGCCGGAACCCCATCTTCTCAATGTCGTTCACAGGAAGTAGCTGACCATTGTACAAAAGCGGGAGGTCACCAATCTCCTGCACATAGCGTTGCATGTCGTCGAGAGTGCGAATCCCATCGACAAAAATGAGATCGGCACCAGCTGCGCGATACGCACGTGCGCGCTTGGCCACATCCGCCCAACCATTGACCGCTAAGGCATCAGTACGGGCAATGATGACAAAATTGCCATCGCGTCGCGCATCACATGCGGCTTGCACCTTTGGCACCATCTCTTCAAGTGGAATGACCTGCTTCCCGGCCAGAAAGCCGCAGCGTTTCGGCCAGACTTGATCTTCAATATGTAACGCTGCTGCACCAGCAGCTTCATACTCCCGCACCGTACGATAGACGTTGACGGGATTCCCGTAGCCGGTGTCTGCATCACAGATGAGTGGGAGGTTGACTGCACTAGCGATATAGCGAACGTTTTCGACCATCTCAGCCATGGTCAGTAGTCCGACATCAGGAAACCCGCGCGCAGCTGCCGTGCCAAAGCCAGTCATATACACAGCCGCAAACCCGGTGTCTTGAGCAATACGCGCTTGAAACGCATCAAAAACAAACGGGGCAACGACCATACCTGGTCCGTTGAGCATCTGCCGTAATCGTTGGGCCGCTTCTGCCATATACCCCTCCTCACAGCGTTATTTCACGGTCTGTAAGAACGAAAGCAGTGCAGCAATGCATGCCTCTGGGTTATCAAGATAGATCTCATGGCCGCGCCCGGCGATGACAGCAATGCGAGCACCAGGAATCGAATCGCGAATCAGGATTTGTTCAGTCAGCGGTGTCAGCGGGCTCGTCTCGGGAGCCAAAACTAAGGTCGGCACTTTCACCTGAGTCAACAATGGCGTGATGTTAACGCTCGGGACCAGACGACACAGCCCTTGCAGAACATGGGTGCGAGTTTTCCCCCATTCCTTGAGAATCCATTCAAGCCGCGGAGATTTCGCGTCTCCGACGGCCACCCCACCGCCCTGCTCCATCAGCGCTTTCACCCATCCGTCTGGTCCAAGGGTGCCAAGCGCGGTGTGCCAATCCTTATACCCAACGGCAAACTTCTCTTGAATATGCGGATGGATGGCCGTCGGCGTTGCACAAAGGGTGAGGCTCTTGAAGCGTTCTGGCCAACGTACAGCAAAAGCAATGCCCAGGATGCCACCGACCGACTCACCAACGTAGTGGACTTTATCGATGCCTAGCGCATCGAGGAAGCCTTTCATGTCATTGAGCAGATCATCGACTGACCACACATAGTTGGCTCCGGGGTCAGCCGATTGCCCGTGGCCACGCATATCGCGTCGAATCACGCGATACTGTCCAGCTAATGGTGGCACCCAGTGATACCAAAACTGCGAGCTGCGACCAAAGCCGTGTTGAATCCACAACGGTTCAGCGGTTGTCCACGGATCAGTAAAGTCGTTGATCTCGTAGTACATCTCATCATTGTTGGCTTTGATTGTGGACATACTCGTCCCTCCTTCATGCCCTTGCCCCTATAAGGTTCGAGTGAGGAAATCAACTGTGGCAAACGGAAAAGGCAGATCAGGAAAACGGAGACGAGGAAAAGCCGTGGAGAGCATTGCGAGAAATGGCGAGCGACAAAACACACTCTACAAAAAACACAGAGTGCTTCGTTCCGCTCGCAATGACAGCGCTACAGCACTACCGGCATTTTCATCGTCAGCGACTACCACTCTGTCCGTGCAGGTGGGAGTGCTCCTTTGGCATGGGGGGACGAAAAGAATTCTTTCTCCTGGACCAAGTCTCGTGCCATATAGCGTTGTAAGAGTCCGGCAGCCTGGCGTAGTAACTCTCGCTTGCCGCGAAACACGGCTTCGCGAATCCACTCTCCACGAATCCAACAGTCGAAGGAAGCTTCCTCAATAAAGTTGAACTCAAGCAATCGTTCCCCCACTGGGGTGCCAGTAACGATAACTCTTAGTGATAAACCAGAATCCACCAATACCGCACGGGCATCTGGAGGTAAAGGTAAGGCACGTTTGACCCGGTCAATCTCCGCAGGTGGGGATTTTTGTTCTACCAGCGAGAGGTACCCCCACTCTCCAGGGGCAGGGTTGGCGTCAGTGAGCAATTTGAGGTTCAGGTCAGTTAAGTTCTTGGTGGCGACTTCTTGGTCGTAGCCTTCTACACAGCGAAAAAAGTTGGCGCCGACAAAATTCTGCCCTTCTTGCAGTTTCACCTTCTCGCGGGTTTTGAGATTCTCAACCCACCAATTGTTATCCGCACTCTGTTCACGAATGTTCTGTTCTTTAGAGGGCTCTTTTGCCATAACGCTTCTCACCGTGCCTGGGATTTGAGGCCACGCACCATATTTTGCGCAAACGCATTGGCTTTACGCTCTGCGTCTACCCAATAAATGTAGTGACCCATTTCATGGTAGACCATGTTAACCCATTGCCGTTCGGAATTATACTTGCGTCCCCGTTTCCAATACTCCGGATGCATCAGATGGATCGTGCCATCCTCATACGTCCGTCCTGCCGTCTTGCCCCAGTCGATGTAGGCATACCATTCAAATCGTGGACGTTTCAAACGATAAAATACACAGATTCGCGTAATGGCTTGGCGGAAACTGCTGATTTTATGATCGTGAAAAAAATTCGCCAGGAGCCGATCAATCCCACGCCGCTCCCGCAGGGGCGGCAAGATCATGAGCATAGTCGTGCCGTGCTATGGAAGAAAGTAAGAAAACCCAGCAAGGATAACACCAGAATCCAAGCCCGCGTTATCATCATAGAGGTTCGCATTAGAAATATGTCGATAGCGCCACATCGCATTGAACGCCAGATTCTTATTGAAGAAATAGCTCGCTCCCACACCAATGTTTTCCATAAAACTGAAATGGCCTCCCAGGCTGTACCCTCGTAAGTCAGTATACAAAAGTCCTAACCCACCTTCGATATATGGAGCAAGACGGGTTCCCGTGTCAAAGTAGTAAGTAAACACCGGTAGCCCCAAGCCGAGTTCGATATCCCCATGCTTCCCCGGCCTGATCGAATGAATGACCGAGGCAAATGGTTCAGCACTAATCTCAAAAGCGCCAGCAGGAATGAATCCCCACTGCCCTTTGAAGACGGTATACCCAATGCGGAGGTTGATCGGAATCATTTCAGCGTGTTTACGTAATCCCCAAATGTAACCTGTCCGTAGACCAAGTTCCCACGTCCCCGCTTTGGGTAGAACATCTTCAGCGTGAACGACCTCACTGCCACAGAGGATCCCAAGCGCTACCAAACAACTCAATCCCCACCGTCTCCAATTCCTCATTGTGCCTTCCCCTTCCGATAAGATTACAATGCGTCGGCAACCGCTCCTATCCGACTCCCCGATATTTGGCAAGCGGCAACCAAAGCGCGTCGAAGGGCGGGAATCCGGATTATTGGAGTGGAGGAAGTTTACGGACACAGGCTAGGCTTTCCGCCGTCCCCATAAACTCAGCGGCGGTGGACCTTGTATCCCGCCAGAGAGGCGTTGCTGCATATCTGCTACTGCCTCACCTAACAATCGCAGGTGCTCGCTGACTTGTTCATCTACAATCGTATTGCCCTGCAACTGGTTACTCCGAACATAGACGCTCCCAGGTACTAGATGGGCATTGAACCACATCAACACTGGCCGGAGTTCCTGGTCAATACTCAGATAATGATGATCGGTTGCTGCTGTCGCAACCAGACCTACAACTTTCCCCATCATCGCTTCGACAGGAACATGGTCAAGAAGATTTTTTAACGATCCTGTATACGATCCACGATAGATCGGCGTCCCGATCACGAACGCATCTGCGGCTTGAATGCGGTTCACGACTTGTGGCGTATCGTCAGCGTACTCGTTAAAGGGTCGACCATCACAAAACGAGAGCGTCACAGAGCGCAGATCGATTACATCCGTTGTCAATTGTGGATTCCGCGCTTTTGCTCCTGCAAGAGCTGCGTCAATAACTGCCCGGGTGCTGCCACCCTTCGTCATACTGCCGGAAATGCCAAGTATGGTTGCCATACGAAATCTCCTCTGACTGCTTGGTAGAAAATCATTAGGAACAAAGAACAAACTGCAACCCTTAATACGTAACCACCCCACCTACCCATCTGTTCTCCTGCGTTTTATAGATTGCGCATTACATAAGATGTCGTCCTGTTAGCGTTTCGTCGCTCCGCATCTTGCCAGCTTCTTGCGGGTATGAGAATAGACACGGTTAATGACTCAGTAAAAGTGAGGCAACTATGCGTTGGAGAGGCGAACGGCAAAGTGAGAATGTTGAAGATGTCCGCCATGAAGGTGGCGCGCGTCGCGTCCCGATGGGAATGAAAATGGGCGGAGGAATGACCCTCCTTCTGCTCGTCGTCGGACTTCTTCTTGGTCAGAACCCCCTGCAATTATTACAGATGATCTCGCAATCCAATGTTGGGGTTTCTACCCAACCTCAAACACAACCGCGGCCAGCGGGCAATGATGAAGCGTCGCAGTTTGTTTCGGTCATTCTTGCGAGTACTGAGGATGTGTGGGGAAAAATGTTCTCAGCCGCCGGCCAACAGTATCCTGCACCAAAGCTGGTCCTTTTTTCTGATGGAATTGAATCGGCGTGCGGCATGAATTCATCAGCGACGGGCCCATTTTACTGCCCAGGCGATCAGAAGGTGTACCTCGATTTAAGCTTCCTCAGTGAATTACAACGCATGGGTGCAGCGGGAGACTTTGCTGTTGCGTATGTCATCGCCCACGAAGTTGGTCATCACATACAAAATGTGATTGGCACTGAACGAAAGTTTCGCCAATACCAGAGTCAAGTGAACAATCAGGAGCAGGCGAACGCACTATCGGTGCTCATGGAGTTACAAGCTGATTGTTACGCCGGTGTGTGGGCCAATCATGCACATAGTCAACGACAAATCCTTGAGGAAGGTGATGTGGAAGAAGGTTTGAACGCTGCGGCGGCTATCGGAGACGATCGCTTACAGAAAATGGCTGGGCGTCGCGTGAATCCTGACGGTTTCACGCACGGCTCCTCACAACAGCGAGTACAATGGTTCCGCACTGGCATGAAGAGTGGGGATATCAATTCCTGTGATACCTTTAAGCAAGCAGGACTGTAAGAGCAGGCAACCACTGTCGAGCCGCTCATCCGCCCTTTGATAACCACGTCCTGAGCCGGTCGAAGGGCTCAGGACGAATGCGGAAGATCCTTCTCTCGCTCCAGAGTTGAACGGTAATGGCCACTCGGATTCAGTTGGGGTAGCGGGTGCTGTGCGCACGATGCACTCGCCTGCGTGAATTCCCGTGCGCACGGCGCACGCTACGGCTCCGGGGACAACCCAAAGTGTACTAATCTCGGTGGTTCGATTCAGTGATAATCGCCACCCGGATTCAGCGCACCGCCCTCAACAAGCAGCCCCTGTCCGGGAACATAATTCATCTCCAAGCGAATACCGTCCGGGTCCTCGAAGAGCACCGAGTAATACCCTGGAGCCCAGCTCCCCTCCTCAGGAGGATGGACGATCTTTGCCCCCAACTGCTTCAGAAACTCGTAGAGGGTGTCGACATCCTCACGGCTTCGCGCTCGAAAACTGAGATGGTGTAAGCCAATCCGTGTTTGCATAAACTGCTCGTGACGATATTTTTCCTCACATTTAGCAATGGCCAACGCGGTTCTGCCACCGACGTGGTAGAGAAACGCCTCGCCCTTGAACACCCTTTTCATCCCAAGGAACGGGAGTAACTTTTCATAAAACGGCACTGCGGCTTCAAAGTTATTCACAGTAAGGACAACATGCGCCATACCGTTGATTTCCATAGACGACTTCTCCTTTGCACATTACGCTCGTTATGCATTCGTACTCAATTCTGTTTCAGTAAACTCTTTCGCATCCTCATCCCAGCGGAACGCCTTGATGTTGCGCACCTGACGGTCATAGATGGAAATCACAAGATACACAGCACCAGGATACCAAGGTTCATCTTCAAACAGCGCTTGCCGTTTATCTTCTGCTGAGAAGTATGCATCATGATTCGGATGCGAGTGGTAGAATGCTTTGAGCTGCGCTTTCCCGCTATCAACCTCCATGTTCACCGCGAGTAACTCTTTCGGTTCCATGAAGTAGGCAATGGTTGCATCACGGGGAAACTCTTGCGGGGCTTCTTTATGTTTCACATTCTGAATGTTGGTAATCCGACGGACCTCTTCTCGCCCATTTTTCACCACAATCGCTCCACAACATTCATCGGGGAAAATTTCTTGCGCATGCTGGCACATCGTATCCCATGTATGAGCAGATAAATGGATCATGATTCCTCCAAGAACTCGTGCGCTGTGCGCACGCTCCTATCGCTTCCTTCTTCTCCTGACTACTGAATGCTGGCTACTGGCTACTTTTTTTCTTCCCGTGTCTGAATCGTATACCGCACTTCAGCCCCGTCTGGCCCACGCTGCTTCTCAAGGCTGACATGCAGGCGATTGGCAGCAATCGTGTGACGAGTGGTCAGCTCGTCAATCACAACCTGTACACGATCTCTTGCCAGTCGCTCGGTTTCATTGGCAGGTACTGTAACGGTTTTGCGTAGTCGCGTCAGCAAGTCTCCTGCTTGAGACGACAAGGCTGACGAGGTCTCACTTCCCTCTGCAGACAGCTTCTGAGCAAGGAACTGACGGACCTCATCCTGAGGAGTCACTTGCAGAGCAGTATCACTGCCATTCGTGGCGGTTGCGGGTCTCGCGGGCAATTGATTGAGGACGAGCTGATCACGGAGCAGATCTTGATCTTGAGGGCCGGCAACCCCACCAAGACGGAGATCCAGGTTGGGGCGTTGCGTCAAAAATAACGCGAGACGCGAAAGTTGCTTTTGACTGTCTTCCTTTATCTGCCGTGTTCCCGGCAGAAAATGAATCGGCTCAAGCGTGAACCCTTCGAGTTTGCCTTTCCCTTTGAACAATGCGCCCAAAACTTTGAGTGGTGAAGTCACGGCACCGATGACTACGTCCCGGATCGCGCGAACAACAGTTCCGCTCCATTGAAATCCTGGCTCATTGAATCGCCCTTCCACTGGCAACTGTAAACTAATATCACCGTTCAAATCCTTGAGCAGAGCGATCACTAAGGCAAGGGGCAATCCCACCTGCTGTTCCAATTCCGACGACTTCCGCTTGCCACCAAGATTGATGTCGTGCAAGGTAACTGTCATGTTCGCTTGCACGCGGTCACCTGGTATCACCAAATCCCACGTTGCTGACACTGCACCTTTCTTTACTCGGTAGCCAAGACTAGGTTCGAGATATGAATTGAAGCGCGGCAAAGACACTTTCTCAACCTTGCCGTTGATACGAACGACCACCCGCTCTCCTTTGCGCTCGGTGGTCCCTTTGAGTTCAACTGGCGCACCATCCTCGTTGTATGCAAATGCCGCAAATGTTGCAGGAAGCAACGTCGGGTATCCAGCACGGCTGAGGTCTACACGTACATCTTGCCAGTACACTGTCTGCGGTGGCGATACCGTGCGATCTTCAAAATATAACTGCCCGCCAATGATCGTGGCTCGATCGATCTGAATTGACACGGGAAGTGTGGAGTTCTCAGGAGCCGTGGGTGATGCAGGTGTCTGAGACGGTACGGCGAGACTAGACGTGTCAGCAGTTTGACTAGGTTCGGTTTGCGCAGGTGTTGTTGGAGAGGCAATCACGGTTTGTTCTTTTGCCGATGGGATGAACAACTGAAATGGCCCAGAGGGTGGGCGCATTCCTTGGGCGTATGCGTACTCCAATGCCACGTCGCGTAGTCTGATATCGAGTGGCAGCACCCGGCTGCCTTTATTGATTGTGGCTTTCCCGTGATGACATCCCAACAAGATTTGATTTTCGGCTCCTTGCGTTAGAGCAAAGCCTGTGAATTCAACTGGACCGTGTATCTTCAGCGTCTCCTGCTGTTGAGCGTCTGGTTCTTGAGTCACCCATAGTTCTCCATTCGTTTTCTCGATCGCCACGTCGCCTTGGGGTAACTGGCGCATGGAAAGCTGATCAAGTTGCGCCTTCAGGTGTAAGGCGAAAGGGGTCATCGTACTCCCATCATGAATTTCAACCCGCCCAGTGTCCCAGGCCAGCACCTTCGCAGCCTCAGGCACGCCAGCGAGAGAGAGCTTCGCCGTATCAAGAGCGCCCACAATAATCACTTTTTGTTTCTGGTCAGGCTGAGAGCCTTGAGCAAGCCGCAGTTTGCCTCCGACCTTTTCAATAGTGAGGTCACCATGCTCAGGCCTTTGCAAAACCACACGAGACAGATGTGGCTCTAGAGACAGTGAAAATGGTAACAAAGAACTGCCATCAGAGATAACAATCTGTCCATCTTCCCAACGCAGCGTATGTCCTTGTTCAGGAGTATTACTGAGAGAGAAGCCTTTAGCTCCTAAATTCCCGTGGACGCTAATGGCCTGAGCGTCATCTCGTTCGAACAGGACAGTATTGAGATCGCCAGTAAGCTTGCCGTGCACTTGTTTTGCTGCCAGCACTGGCGTGAGGAGGGGCTGCAGGCTAGCAACATCAAGGTCATTGGCTTGGAGTGCAACTTGTAGCTTCGCAAACGGCCAGAGTTTCCCCCTTACAGAAGGTTCAGGCTCAATCGCCATAAGTGTTGCAACTGACCCTTCGCTACGATCCATGTTTGGCGGCAAAGCAAACCATACCGTTCCTTCCCCCGCTAGTTTTCCGTCTCCTGCACGGGTGCGGAATTGAAAAGGAATCTTGTACATACGAGCATCAATGTCTCTAGCGCTAATCTCTTCGGGCTGTAGGGAGAGGGTTTCTTTCCCCTGCCAAGCATTATTACGGTAACGAAGCTCTCCCCCCATCCATTTGATAGTAGCGATAGAAAAATACCATGCAGTGGGCTCCTGTCCCTGCGAAGAAGAGGCATCGGCTTGTGTCGTGCGTAACCACGAAGCAACGTTAAATCCCTTGTCACTCTGAACGAGCGATAGTTGCGGATTTTTTAGTTCGATCGACTGCAAAGAAAGGTAGTGGGCGAGAAAGTCGAGTATCTCAATTTTGATATGTCCTTCGGGCAAGGCGAACACGGTCTGCTCAGAGCCAGCCTCAACAAACTGCAAGTCCTTGACGTTTACTGTTCCACTAAAGCCATGACGCGGGATCTCTATCCCTGGCTGATAACGATAGTGTAGTTTCGTTCCGATCTGTCCTGTCAGTTTTTGCACTGTCAGGACATCATGGAGGTACGGTTCGAGCGATGCGAGGGCAATTTGCTGCGCCTCAACATCGGCCTCAATCAACGTTTGCTCTCGCTGCCACAGTACCTGCGCTTCACTACTGAGTGGGCCGTCGTTGAGTGCACCTTGCAACTGTAGCGTGACCGGCGTCGCCAAACCATTCGCTTGTAGAGCAATCCCAGAAGTCGTCAAAGTGGTAATCGCTAGCGAGAGCCTGGCTTCGGGGGTTCGGCTTAGGTCACGATAAGTGATTTTACTGTCAGTGATTTGAAGGGGTAGGATAGTCAGGGTCGGTAAGTCAGTAGGAGGTTGTTCCTGCCCGGATGGCGGGGGCGGAAACAAGCGACCGAGATTGATCTGTCCGTTCGCAGTTTGGATCACTTCGAGTTGAACCCCGTTGAGATGAACATACGTGAGCTTCATCTCACGGCGGAGCAGCGCTCGCAGACTGACATTCATGGCAAGATCATTGATTAGTAGGGTCGGATGAGGCTCATCAGGTAGAGACAACGAAAGTTGTTGTAAGGCGATCCGCCCCTGTAGCATGTCAACATCAACATCACCGAGTTGAACGTGTGCAGGGGTGAGCGAAGCAAGCTGGACAAGAATCTGCTGACGAAGAAACCCAGGAAGCCACGAGCGCAGCAAGAAAAGCAAACCCACAGCAGTCAACAGAAACCACTGCCACCAACGAAGGTGACGAGGATGTAGTTGTCGGAGGAACGACGTAAGAAGCATAATTCTCCCAACCACGGTCCGGCTTTTCTGTTCTCTTCTCCTGGCTCCTGACTACTCCCCACGCCACGGTTATAGTGACACGAAATTAGAAATTAACAGAGGAGTGAGCAAGATGGATACACCTGAAGGAGTAGCAAAAATTTCTATCGATGAATTTGGCAAAGTCGAACTACGTGTAGCGACAGTGAAATCCGCAGAACCACATCCTAAGGCAGATCGTTTGTTAGTGCTGAAGATAGACCTCGGTACAGAAGAGCGACAACTGGTCGCCGGCATTCGCGCGCACTATGCGCCCGAAGACCTGATCGGCAAACAGATTGTCGTCGTCGCGAACCTGCAACCCGCCGTGCTGCGTGGGATCGAGAGTCAGGGCATGTTACTGGCTGCGTCTGATGGAGAAAAGGTCATTGTCTTGAGTCCGGAAAAACCAATCGCGCCAGGATCAAGAGTCAAGTGACAAAACGTAAGAAAGACGATCAGCCAAAAAAGGGACGTCCCTTTCTCGGTGGGACACTCTACATAAATCGCAATGCCCATCCGTTCGTGTATGGGATGTGCCTCTTCCTCGGTCTCGCCTTCTTGTATAGCGGGGCCATACTCCCGCTGTTTCGCTTGTACTCGTCTCACAGACGAAGAGATCGAGACTCTGACGTATCGCCTTGGTAACTTGACACTATTGGGCACGGCAGCCAACCACACTGTGGGCAACAACAGTTTCGTGGATCAATGCGAAATCTACCGCGCAAAGGATGACATTAGCTGCAGGAACACATCCAAGAACCGATACTCTCCTCGGACATGAAGAAAACCAACAGAAGCCAGCAGACCAAGAAGGAACGCCCATTCCCGAATGAATCAGGGCACAAGAGTGACACTATCGGTCACCTCGTCCTCATCGTCGCAAGCCTCTTGATCTTCTACTTTGCCTTCCTCTTACCGCTGGCGCCGGTATATGCCGCACGAAACTGGGCACCAGCCTCATGCACGATTATGACCAGTGGGATGAGAGCGAATCACAGCGAGAAAGCACACAATCAGAAGTTTACTGAAGAGGTCACGTATTCGTATGAAGTTGCTGGAAAAACGTATCAGGGAAACCGTTATAAGTTCGTGGAGGGTTGGTACACCAGGGGAGAAAAGTCGAAGAGGGAACCAGAATTCATCGCACAGTACCGACCGGGCAATCGGACCACCTGTTACGTCAATCCATCCGACCCAACTGACGTCGTCTTAAATCGCGGACTCGGTGTCTCCGCGTTCCTCCTTGCAGGTCCTGCTTCTCTTATTATTATTGTCAGTGCGGCCTGGAGGCTGCGTCAACAACGCCAACGCCAGCGACAACGGCCCCAGCGAAAAGAGAAGCTCCGACGATAATCGGAGCTTTCTTACTCACAGACAGTACTTGTCTTACTGTCCAGCAAATTTACTGATATTGACTATCGCCCGTTCGTGCGTGCCTTCCCCAACTTTGGTGCCGTCTTCATTGAACGCTTCAACCATAAAAAGCAGACGGCGGCCCTTGATTTCATTGAGCGTGACTTTGCCTCTCACTTTTTGTCCAATCTTCGTTGGAGCCAGGTGTTTCACGTTGACATGAAACCCAACCGTCTGTTCCCCAGTATCCATATGCGGGGTCAAAAACTCGACACAGGTGCCTTCCATCAACATGATCATCGACGGCGTTGAGTACATACTCGGCACGCCTGGTCCCATGTGGGAAATGCCCATGTCTGGTGTTGTAGTGATAATCTTTTCGTGCTCCATACCAACTTTGAGTGAGTCTTTCATGATTTACCTCCGCGATAAGAAAGGTGGGCACGGCCCACCCTACTCTTTTTCTACTGGCTACTGAAGGCTGACTACCGACTACTTTTTCACGGCTCAATCGCTGCGCGGGTAATCTCTTTACGATCCGACTTATCCATCGCTTCAGCCGATTTTTCCAGCGGAAACACCGCGTCAACCATCTCGTGATACGGATATTTGTCGATGTGACTCGACAAGAAGTTGAGCGCTTTCTGTAGGTAGTGTGGATTGTAGGTTGCCACACCAATAATCGAAATCGACTTAAATGTGACAAACGACGGCGGAATCGCAACAGTCAGTCCGGGAGAAATGTTGCCGAGTTCCAGCACGCGCCCACCATTACGTACTAAATTGATTGCTTCAAGAAACGCTTCAGGAATCCCTGCCACTTCAAGCACGACATCAGCGCCAAGCCCGTTGGTTAATTCACGGACTCTGCCCGCACGAGCTTCTGGCGTCGAGAATTCACGCATATCAACGAGAATATCTGCACCAAAAGCTTTTGCACGTTTGAGGCGGAGATCAACGCCATCGATCGCAATCACACGCGCGCCGCGAGCTTTGGCAACAGCCATCGCATGCAACCCGAGTCCACCTGCACCTTGGACAACCAGCGTCTCTTCATAGCGGAGATTGCCACGATCAAGGCCAAAGAACACTTGCGAGAGGGCGCAGTTTGCCGATGATGCCGCATGATCGGGAACGTTATCCGGTACCTTGTACACATGCTGTCCCGGCTGGATGTAGTAGTGTGTACCAAAGGGAGTGTGGAAATGTGGTGGATCTTGCGGCGCTAATCGCCGCGCGCGAATGCCCATTGTGAGGCACGCCGCAGCATTACCATCGCGACAGTTAGCACATAAGCCACACGTGCGATAATACACAGGCGCAATGCGGTCCCCCTCTTTTAACGGCTGTCCTGCAGTATCGGTTGTCACTCCTTTGCCGAGCTTATAGACACGTCCGACCATCTCGTGTCCCGGCATCACGCCACGTTTACCGAATTCGCCGCGCCACATGTGGACTTCAGAGCCACAAATGTTTGTCCGCGTAACCTGGGCAAGAATGGCACCAGGTTCAACGTCTGGCAAATCAAATTCGTGAAATTCAATCGTCCGGGCTTGCGGAATAAAAGCGATCTTGCCCTTCATACTATCCCTCCTGCATTTTCAGTGCTCGGGACAGTAGCATGACCTAGCTAACAGCAGCAACAGTGGACGTGTGAGAAAGAATCGGAGAAACCGTGAAGCGGAGACACAGAGGGGGAAGTCACCGGTTCTCCCATTCAGCTTCGTTTAGGCGCTACTTGCAGCACCCATGCTAGAAAACTACGGGTAAAGATTTTAGTCCGCGCAGCGTCACCGTCTCTCGCCATTCAAGATTATCCGTCGCGAGCTGAAGCTTGGGCATACGACGGAGCAGCGTACTAAACGCCACTTGTGCTTCAACACGAGCCAGAGGTGCACCAAGGCAATGGTGAATCCCGTAGCTAAACACAATATGTTTGTTGTCTTTCCGGGTGATATCAAGACGATCTGGCTCAGGAAAGACTTCAGGGTCACGGTTCGCAGCGCCGAGCAGGATGATCGCTTGTTGTCCTTTTGGGATGGTTTTTCCATCTATCGCAACATCGACCACAGGGGTCCGCGCTGTCATTTGTACTGAGCCATCATAGCGAAGGAACTCTTCTACTGCACTGGGAACGAGTGACGGTTCAGTCTGCAGTCGGGTCAATTGGTCTGGATTACGAAGGAGCGCAAGGGTTCCATTGCCAATCAGATTCATCGTGGTTTCGTGCCCGGCACCAAGTAACAAGACCGCAGTTGCGACCAGTTCCTCTTCATTCAGCCGATCTCCTGGCTCTTCTGCGGCAATTAAGGCGGTGGCAGGAAACAACTTACCGCAATAGTGATTGACCGGAGTGGAGAGCCTCTGCACAAGAGCAGGGATGAGAGACGAGACCATTGTGTGCTGGCTTCGGTCTAAGTATCGAAGTCTGGTCGAAGAGCTGGATGAACGCGGGCGAC
>VGTJ01000079.1 GCA_016874775.1 Deltaproteobacteria bacterium | reverse complement strand
CGGCCTGAAAGGCACGGCGCTTGGCACCGCGCATCTGCGCTGCGGCTAAGCGCAAATCGGCAATCTGTTGCCCACTAATTTGTTGAGCACTTGGACTGGTGAAATCTTTCCTGAACACCCTAGCCCCTCCACCTCTCCCTACGTTATCTGTCTCTCCGCTATCGTACCTCACTCGCTCGGCTTTGGGTATCTTCTTTTCTCAAAATCACCTAATCTCGTTTATATCGCGGATGCCTGCGTATGGGGGCTGGGAGAACGCAAGCACGCACAACAGCGCTGACACAAAGCCGCCTGCCGCAACGAGAGGCATTCGCACATATGGAACTTGTAGTCTCGCTTCTTCTTCCGTTGCCCTCTTTGCAAAACGCAAACCAATGGCGAGGAGTATGGTGAACAACAGCGCATTCGCCGGAATTTGGAGAACAAAATCGAATCCCGCATGAAACGACATCACCCCGAGTGCAGCAGTTACGCCAATAACAGCAGGGGTACGGATCGTAGAGCGCGTGCGTAGCCCCCGCAGAAGGTGCACCCCCACACTCACGAAAAACCACCCGAGTAGCACCGTCCCAATGATACCGGCTTCAGTCAAACATTGGACATAATCATTGTGAGCTTCACGCCACGGGACTGAATTCCACGGCGGACGTTGATAGCGAGGGAACAGTTCTGACCACGCTCCCAGGCCGACGCCAACAACAGGGAAGTCAGTTACCATGCGGAGGGAATCCTGCCACACTGCAACACGATCGTGTAATCCACTCTGCTGCCCTACCGTTCTCTCGATGCGCAGGGTGATCTGGCGTCGTGCCTCGGAACCAATCATTGCCAACACCAAGAAAAATGCGAGAACGCCCCCAACAGGAACAAGCCAGCGAGGAACAGAACGGAGACGTTGCGGTTTCTGTACGTGTGAGCTGTGGTGATGTGACAACATGTACCAGCACACCGCGCTCCCACCGATAACTCCAAGCCAACCACCTCGCGATACACTCAGCAGAACGCCAACGCCGATTGTCAGCAGTGCAGCCACACAGAAGAGGCGCCAGCAGCGCACCCATCGCTGTACGACGAAGGCTTCTGCCTTCCACACCCCACACAACGCCAGTGGCCATATAAGCGCGAGATAGTTCGCGAAATGGTCGCTATTAACAAATGGCCCACTCGCACGCGGGATGATATCTGGACGAGGGCCATCCCAATCACTGGGAACCAAAACCCACAGAATCTTCCCATTCCACCAGTAGCGCTGGACAATACCAATGGTGGCGACCAGGAACCCGCTTATGACTATCGTAATCAACAGAAATGATAAAATTCTTCCACCCTGGTCACGACCCTCACTGTTAGCAATTGGATAACAAAGGATAAGGCTGAAGAGCGTGGCATAGGCGAGAAAGGTAAGAAGCGTGGCATACGTCATCGAGGGAGCTACTGAGATCGGCAACGGTGTTTCACCCCTCGCAGAGTCTCTTGCCTGACCTGCTGAGTCAGCCCCATTGCTCGCTTCTTCAGAGGCGAGCCACTCCACATACGGTATCTGTTCTGGCCATCCAGGTAAGCTCCGTGTGTAGAGTTCGTGTGTTGCTGGAGATAGATACGAGAGCAATCCTGGCGGCAATGGCACAAGTTGTACCCCACCAAAGACGACAAACAGCCACAAGGGTAACAAGATCTTACGTACCCCATGAACGATGGTCTCGGATGCTGGGTGATCGCGGCGTGCTCTTTGCCACTCCAGAATGACCAGCTTACTCATCCAGACCAAAGCCAGGAAGAACACCAGTGCTTCCATGAGCGAGATCGCCCAGAGACGCACCGTGCCAAAGGCAAGCGGGGTGCAGACGATCAGCGTGCCGATTCCTGCACAGATGAGATAATCGCAGCCTCGTACCACAAGACCAGGCTGATAGGCGTCACGTACCCGCATAGAGGCCCTTCGCCAGCACGCACTGCTGGCGTGTCCAGCAGTGCGCTTCTGTGTTCAATTGTTCACCACCACCCTCAGGGACAAGGAACGCTTATGCCGACATCTTTTCGTCCGTCTGGTGATAGTACGAGGAATAATGCCCATAATAATAGGCGTAATCGCTCTTTTGCATATCGACGCGATTTAACACCACACCAAGGATCTTTGCGCGAGCATAGAGTAATCGCGAGCGAGTCTCTTTCACCAGATGTCGCGGTGTTTTCTGGCCATTCACAACCAGGACTACCCCATCCACTAGCGTCGAGAGCAACACGGCATCGCTCACAGGCATCACTGGAGGTGAGTCGACCACGATACAGTCGTACTCCTGCAAAAAGGTGGTCAGCAATTCAGACATGCGACGGGAACCTATGAGTTCCGCTGGGTTTGGTGGAACCGCGCCACTGCTGAGCAAGAAGAGATTGGCCGTCGCCGTTGACTTAATCACTTCTTGTGGAGTACGTGTTCCAGTCAAGACCTCGGTTAACCCCGCCCAGTTACGCACCCCGAACACTTTGTGACACCGGGGACGCCGCAAGTCGGAGTCAATGATTAAGACGCGTAATCCCATCTGTGCAAAGATCACCGCGGTGTTTACGGCAGTAAGGGTTTTTCCCTCACCTTCAGTGGCACTCGTAAACAGCAAGGTCTTCGGCTGCTCGCCGGCACGCGAGAGGAAGATTGCAGTACGGAGAGTTCGGTACGCTTCGGAAATCACCGATAAGGGGTGATGCGACGAGATCAATTCGCTTTTACGAGGCGCAACGAGGGCACGAGCAGACTCTGGTTCTGGTTGTTCTCCGACCTCCTCGTCTTGGTCCTCTGCAGGCACATGCGCAATCTTCGGTAGATGATGTGTATCTTGCGCAAGGCTGGCAAAGTCAGGAACGACGCCAAGGCTCGGCAGCCCGAGATGGCGCTGGACATCGTCAGGCGATTTCACCGTGTTGTCCAGATATTCACGGAAGAAGGCGGCACCAACACCACCAAGGAGTCCAACGAACATGCTCAAAGCGAGAGCAAGACTCTTTCGGGGTCTGGCAGGATAACGTGGAGGGTCGGCCTTATCAACAATCGACACGTTTGAGGAACGCAGTTCTGCTGCTACCCCCATCTCTTTCATCCGTTGCAAAACGCTATCATATAGTTGTCGGTTGGTGTCCACTTCTCGCGCAAGGATGGCATAGGTCACTGACGCGTCTTTCAGCCCCAGGGTTGCCGCTTTCTGCTCTTCCATCTTCTCGCGCAAGCTGCCCTCTTTGTTCTCGGCAGTCAGATAAGCAGATTCCACCCCAGCCACCACTTTCGTGATTTCGCTATTCAAGCGTTGCTTGAGCTCATCAATTTGCGCTTTCATCTGCACGACCTTCGGGTAGTCCGCCTTGAAGCGTGTCAGGAGTTGCGCATGCTCGGCTTCAGAGGTTGCGAGTTGCTCCTTCAACGTCTGGATGAGCGAATTGTCCAATACGGCGGGCAGAGAGTTATAGTCACGTTTACGAACCAGACGCACCTGAGCTTCGAGCCCAATCCGCTCGGCCTCGGCCTCAGTCAACCGCCTGTTCAAATCCGACAAACGATCAACAACGATATTTTCTTTCTCATCTAAGGAGAGGATACCTTTTTCGCGGCGATAGTCGTTCAGGGCAGCTTCTGACTTCTCGACCCGTTGTTTTAGCTCAACAAGCTTTTCTTCGAGAAACTGCTGGGCTTCAACCGTCGCCTGGGTACGCAGCTCTACTCCGTACTCGGTATAGGCAGCAGTATGGGCATTGACCAGTTTCGCTGAGAGTTGCGGATCGGGCGAGCTAAAAATCACTTTTACTAACCGCGTACGAGGAAAGGGCTTGATCTCTAAGCGTTCGAGGTATGCAGCGACGGCCTGCGGATTCGCCACTAAGGCTTCCTCCTCCGCTGCTGGTGCAGGCGTCTCTTCCGTTCCCCAGAAGTTGACGGCACTCCATAGGGAAGCAAGAAAATCGCTGTCTTTCTCTGGCGCGGCAAACAACGAGCGCTGTTCCAGATCATGCTTGCGAATCACACGTGCGGCGAGTACACGGCTGCGGAGTAACTCATATTGCGTCTTGTAGTAATCGTATTCATCTGGCCCGATATTCTCGCTCTGAACCCCTTCAAACTTAATCGCTTGCGGCGCACGGCGTTCGATCAACACCGTAGACTCCGCTGTGTACTGCGGTGTCATCATAAAGACGACCGCAAAGGTCACCACGACAACACTCGCAACACAGGCGCTGATTAGCCACAGGTGCTTCCGCACGATTCGCCAGTAGTCACGCAGATGAGTATCTTCTTCAACGATTGGCTCGTGAAAACCCGGTGGAACTTCGTGAACCGGAGTCGGAGTCGGTTGAAGCACGAATGGAGACAGTTCACGCATACGTAGTACCTTTTCCAGAAACGGAGGACTCCCCCACTTCAATAATAACGGCGTTCACAGCCGTTGTCGGATCGATTGTGTGTTGCTGCTCCCGCCCTCAGACTGGTTCGTCCACCAGTGCTGACGGTAGGTCCTCTGCCTTAGTAGACAGTCGCGCCCACGCGAAACATGCCTGAGATAAGCGAGTACATCCCATACGGTGCAAGCTTCATCGTCGATGAGGGCATGGCAATGATGTCGCCTTCTTGTACTGGCAGGTCTTGGCTCTCCCCACGTTTGATTTTTTCCAAGTCAGCCGTAAACGAAACCTTCCCTCCATCCTTTTTCGTACGAATGAGTTCTACAGCGCCTGTATTGGCGGCAAAATGAGGCCCACCAGCTGCAGCAATAGAGCCGAGCAACGTCAAGCCAGGCGTAATCTTGTACGATCCAGGTTTCTCCACCCATCCTTCAACTAACACTTCTCCACTGCTCGGAATCATAATGACATCGCCAGGACGCACTGGAAGGGTCATATGGATCTGGCCGCCACCTTGAGACCAATTCTGCAGATTGATCACTACTGGTTCAGGTTTTGGGACAAGATGTGCATTTGGTCCGCTCCCAAATGCGGCGGCCATCCCTGCGGAGGGCTTCCCACCTTTGGCAACGGCCACGGATTCAGCAGGAAAGAGCAACACGCGCGGAGCCGCATCTTGATTCATTCCCCCAGCAAGACCAATGAGGTCCAGGATAGTATTTGTACCACTCGTGAGATCATACAGTCCTGGCTTTTGCACTGCGCCCGTCACCGCGACTTGGCGGCTGCGGTATTCGCGGACGAACACGTTCACTTGTGGTTCATTCATGAACTTCGCTTCGAGCCGACGGCGGACTTCATCTCGGAATTGGCTCTCAGTCATACCACCAGCTTGAATCAACCCCACCAGAGGCAGCGTCACCTTTCCTTCTCCACTCACCCGAGTGCTAAACGTCTGGATCTCATCCAGGTTAGGAACAGAGACCTCAAGGACGTCCCCCGGTCCGAGCGGGTAATCCGCTAACGCATCCTCACGTGCACGGGTCTGCCAGAGCCCGGCCAATACCTCAGCATCGGAGGGAGCCAAAGCGTTGGCAACAGGCGGCACCGCCCCTCCCGAGCTGGATGAGACTAGCTCAACACGATTCACAGCAATCACAGGTTCAGCAGCGTTGCTGGCTGTCGGCACGGTCGACAACGCAACCGGAGCAGGTCGCGTTGTTGGTGCACATCCAAAAAGTGCCAGCACGAACATGGCAAACGAGATACAACCCACGGCAAAACGCATAAGTCACTCCCTACGTTCTACGTTCTTTACCCTCTATTAGTTGGACTCTGTTTCGGTCCGTCTTCCTTCGCGTCATTGAAGTCCTCTTGCGCATCCTCGAGATCTTCTCTTGCGTCAGCGATCCTTTGCTCCGCCGCATTTATGGCGTCCTGATCTCCCGCCTCCTGCGCTTTCTCTAGCGCTTTCTCCGCCTTTTTGAGTTCGTCCTCAGCTTTGACGAGTGCAACCTTGGCAATTGCGACCTCGACCAGTTCTTCAACTTTGTCGATTTTAACGGCGAGCTTGCCGTTCTTTTTATCGAACTCGGCTTGGGTAATCTGGCCTTTGGCTAATTTGTCTTTGAGGTTATTTTGCTTGGCCTCAAGCTTAGCGAGTTTCGCTTTGACTTTTTCCGCCTTCTTCTTCGCCGCTTTAACTTTCTTTGAATCTTCACTATCGTCGTCTTGTCCTCTGGCAGACTTTTCAATTCCTGCAACGACCACCACCGGTCGGGACAGAGATGACGAATGAGAGAAGTCGACAAGTGCGGACAGATTGTCAGCGAGAGCGGTTGATGTCCCTAATCCATAGGACAGCGCTAGCGCAAGCAAGGCAGTGTAGGAACGCGCAGAGCGGAAATTGATCATATACATTATCCTCCGCTCTGAATGATCGGGAATGATGATCCATTCTTTAGAGGGAAAAACTTGCCGCTTTCAGGGAATGAAGCACAATGACACGGTAGGTATCATTGTGTTAGCACACCCGTGGGGTAACAAACAGAGAGAAATTGGAGAGTCAGGTCATTCTGAGACAAAACGAGACCCTCCACCACCGGGGGAATCGAGAGGAGAGCGCGGGAGTTATCCCTTAAATCAGACCTGAGAACATTCGTACACGTTACACTCCAGACGCCAAATCGTGTCATTTTGAGCGCAGCGAAGAATCCCTCCGAGAGACCCTTCGTTGCACTCAGGGTGACAGCGCGAGTGTACCAATCTTTCATGGTCCGATTTAGTACAAAGCCGTCGCCGCTAACAAAAACTACGAGAGCCCGCCCGCGAGCCGTTCCTCACAACGGAGGATTTCCTCACGGAACAGCGCTAACTTTTCTTCACCGCCGAGAGATCGTGCAAGTGTCTCGCCTTCGCGTAATACCGTGAGCGTCTGCTCGATCTGGCCTTTGGCGAGAAGGACTCCAGCTTTACGAAATATGCGACTCAGTTGTGCCGCGGGCGTACGCGCTGGGGATTCAGCCACGGGAAGGTCCTTTCTGTGTCAGTCGGCGACGACGCGCCTCAAGGACGCGATTCAATGCGGCCTCCAGTTCAGCATTCCTTAGCGCTGGCACGTGGAGCGGTGTAAACGGTGGGAGCGGGAGATGGCGAGGCACTTCGGAGCGCAGGGCAACGGCTTGTACTGGACCGATCACGAACATAATCTCTTTGACCGTCCCCTCGCCGAGAGTTTGATTGAGGCGCTCCCGCAGCCGCCATTTGACGAACTGGAGTTCTTGCATAAAGACAGAACTCGCAACCGTCACAAAAAGTTTTCCATTCTGAATTTTATTCGGCCGCGCCTTGCGGGCCAGTGTCCCACCAACGACCTCTTCCCACACCCGCCATACTTGATACTCGCGCCATCGCGCGGAATTCGTGAGATTCGGGATCAATCCCCCAAGAATGTCCGAGGTAGCATTCCACGATGAATTTTCATTCTGCCGTGCCATGAGCGCAAATCATTGCAAAAAAACTGCGACAGAAAAAGTCAAGAGCGCTCACCACAATGGCTTGAGTTTTTTTTGCTTGACAACACAATATGTAGTGTGTAATCACATTCATATTGCAGTCACGCTCGAGTGACCTTTTACACGAGGAGGAGGGGGTATGGCGGAAAAGCTGAGGAAGAAGGTGGCCATGGAACAGAATCTCACCTCACGCGCTGATGCGGAAGCAGTACCAAACAAACGTCGCGGTCTGAGTTTCAAGCGGTATTTTACCCGCCCGGGTATTCATCCCTACGCTGAAATTGAATGGGAAAAACGAAGTGCGGTCATCTCCGGAGAAAAGGGTGACACCGTTTTTGAGCAACACGAGGTTGAGATTCCCAAACCGTGGTCTCAACTTGCAACGAATGTGGTGGTGTCTAAATATTTTCGTGGACAACTCGGCACCCCGCAGCGTGAACACAGCGTGAAGCAGTTAATTAGTCGCGTGGTTGACACTATCACGAGTTGGGGCCGCAAAGACGGATATTTCGCCAGTGACGACGACGCACGGGTTTTCTCTGAAGAACTCACGCACCTCCTTGTTGAACAACGGCTCGCCTTCAACAGCCCGGTGTGGTTCAATGTTGGGGTCGAACCTCACCCGCAATGTAGTGCGTGTTTTATCCTCTCAGTAGATGACAAGATGGGCTCCATCTTGGACTGGTACCGTAAAGAAGGAGTGATCTTCAAAGGTGGCTCAGGATCAGGCGTCAATCTGTCGCGGATTCGTTCCTCCAAGGAGCGCTTAGCTGGCGGTGGCACGGCGTCAGGTCCAGTCTCGTTCATGCGCGCTGCAGATGCCTCAGCCGGGGTCATCAAATCAGGCGGGAAGACGCGTCGGGCAGCGAAGATGGTGGTACTCAACGCCGACCACCCCGATGTTCTCGAATTCGTCAACTGCAAAGCCGCGGAAGAAAAGAAAGCCTGGGCACTCATCGAAGCTGGCTATGACAGCTCTATCGACGGTGAGGCCTATAGCTCAGTGTTCTTCCAAAATGCCAACAACTCTGTGCGCGCAACCGATGAGTTCATGCGCGCAGTCGTTGAGAATCGTCCATGGTCTACACGCTATGTCACCACTGGCGATATTGCCTCGACCGTACCTGCACGTGAACTTTTGCAGAAGATTTCTGAAGCCACCTGGTTCTGTGGCGATCCAGGGATGCAGCTTGACACGACGATCAATGCCTGGCACACCTGCCCCAACACCGGGCGGATCAATGCCAGCAACCCCTGCTCCGAATACATGCACCTGGATGACAGTGCTTGCAATTTAGCTTCGCTCAATTTGATCAAGTTCGTCAAAGACGACGGGTCCTTTGACACCGTGTCGTTCAAGCATGCGGTCGATATCAGCATTACGGCACAGGACATTGTCGTTGATAATTCAAGCTATCCAACGTCAGAGATTACAGCGAACGCGAAGGCCTTCCGTCAACTTGGTTTAGGATATGCGAACCTGGGTGCGCTGTTGATGTCACTCGGGTTGCCCTACGACTCAGAGGCAGGCCGCCAGTTCGCTGGAGCGATTACAGCCTTAATGACCGGGGAAGCATACTTGCAATCTGCTCGTATTGCCGAGCAGATGGGTTCCTTCTCAGGTTATACAGTCAACCGTGAACCGATGCTTGGGGTTATTGAAAAACATCGCGTCCACGCACACAAACTCGACCCCTCTCTCGTTCCGCTCGATTTGCTCCCTGATGCGCGGAAGTCGTGGGACGAAGCATTGGCTGTCGGGCGTAAGAGTGGCTATCGCAACTCACAAGTGACAGTTCTTGCGCCGACTGGCACCATTGCCTTTATGATGGATTGCGACACCACGGGGGTAGAACCCGACATTGCTCTCATCAAATACAAACGGTTAGTCGGCGGCGGGCTGTTGAAGATCGTCAATAATACCGTTCCCCGTGCGCTCAAACGGCTCGGTTACGACAGTCAGGCGATTCAGGGCATCGTTGAATACATCGACGAGCATGAAACGATCGAAGGAGCGCCACTCCTCCGGAATGAACATCTCCCGGTTTTTGATTGCGCGTTCAAACCCACCCGTGGAAGTCGGTCCATTCACTACCTTGGGCACCTCCGTATGATGGGCGCTGTGCAGCCGTTCCTCTCTGGTGCGATTTCTAAAACGATCAACATGCCACACGAGGCAACGGTTGAAGATATCATCGAGGCGTACCTTGAAGCGTGGCGATTGGGGCTGAAGGCAGTCGCGATTTATCGCGATGGGTGCAAACGCGTGCAACCACTAGCAACCGGAGAAAAGAAAACCGAACAGGCTGTGCCGGTAACCGTGGCAGAACCTACCCCTATCCGCCGCCGTCTACCAAATGATCGCGATGCAATTTGCCACAAGTTCGATATTGCCGGCCATGAAGGATACATTCATGTCGGTTTTTACGAAGACGGCACTCCTGGTGAGATCTTCATCAAGATGGCGAAAGAAGGCAGTACGATCTCTGGATTAATGGATTCGATCGCGACACTGACTTCCCTCGCGTTACAGTACGGAGTGCCACTCGAGGCGCTGGTGAGTAAATTCGGTCATGTCCGGTTCGAGCCATCGGGCTTCACCAAAAACCCAGAGATCCCATACGCAAAATCACTCACAGATTATATCTTCCGCTTCTTAGGCCACCGCTTCTTACCTGCCGAACAAAACCAGGAGGCCGGCCTGGCTGATGGGAATGGCCAACGAGAATCCTCACGGAGTGAGACCGAGCGTTCACATCCTCCGACCCCCACGGATGACGCCAGGGCAACGCTCAACGGAACAACGTCACGGCACCACCATGGAGCAGCCGTAGCGTATGTAAACGGTACTCACCCTTCCCACGAGGATTCTCCACGGTCAGCGATGCAGGATGGGCTCGCCGCAACTCCCGGAAATAGAACCTGGCAGTCACAAGCTGACGCACCGAGTTGCTCCGACTGTGGCTCGATCATGATTCGCAACGGATCGTGTTACAAATGTCTGAATTGTGGAGCGACGAGTGGGTGCTCATAAACAACAGGACAAAGGAATGACAATTGTGAAGTTGGGTGTGGAGGCACAGCGCCGGGGGGTGTAGCGGAGAGGAGCCTCCAGGGGAGGGAGTAGGCCGGATATCAAACCGGGCGGGGCGTCGACCAGACGCCCCGTGGTCGTTTTATTTTCTTCTACTTATCAAGCAACGTGCATCTTTAGCTTACGTGCACATTTGATGTATGCATCAGCCTAGACCCAAGGTCTATACGGTCTCAGAATTTGCCTCGCTATTTGCGACCTCTTCTCGCGTCATCCGCGAGCTGATTCGCAAAGGAGACATTCCTGCGCTGAAAATTGGCCGCTCGTATCGCATTCCCCGAAAAGTTGCCAGCGAGTACCTCGCGCGTGCGGTACCGCCAACTCCTCGCGCAGCACCTAAATCTCGCGGTCGTGAGATAGACACGCTAACCGGATTTTTGTTCCCAGTTGATACATTGCACTAATGCGGCCGGCTTTGGCCTCTTGCGGCCTTCTCTTGGTCTCCAGTTGCCTCTCTCCTAATTGCTCAGTGTCACTGGCATCGGCTCAGGATCAGAATACGAAATACCATACACAAGATGTGGTCCTGCGGTTTTCGCGATCGTCACTTTCTTTGGCCCCAGGCGTGGAGTGATATGCAATACGAATCCGTTCTTCGCGGTAAGTAGCCGACTCGGCTTTTGTTGCTGCGTGGAATGTTGCTCCATACATCCTCATTTTCACAATGGCGATAGTGAACGTCGTTACCTTACTGCTCGACTGTCCGTCTGACAAGAACCTCTCATTCGCGGCATACCATCACAAGTTGTTCATCGTCCACGAACAACCAACATCGACCAGTTCAGTACCGTCACGTGCCACGACACGGTAAATGGTTATACTCGGCGCGGGTGTTTTCCCGTGCAGTGAGCTTGACTACTGTCGGGACTATCCTCTTACATGAATGATGTCGCCACGGTGTTCTATTCCACCTGTCCACCAAGAGGATGCGCAAGCGCAATTTGCAACAATCGGTGATGCCGCGTCGGCATGGGAGGAAGATTTTGCGGATCAAACCATGCTGCTGCAAGCGTCTCTACACCGTCAGGTATCGGCGTACCGTCTTCAATCTCAGCGCGAAAGAGCGCTGCCGCAAGCTGCACTTGGTTCCCGTCGCGATAGGTATGGAACATCTCCGGTCCGGTAAAGATACCGACGAGTTGTGTCGGGCGAATACGCAACTGCAATTCTTCGTAGGCTTCACGCACAACAGTTCCAGCTGGGGTTTCCCCTAATTCCATAATCCCAGCGGGAAGACCCCACGTGTGACTATCGGAGCGAAGCCCGAGCAAGACATACCCATCAACATTTTGGATCACCGCGCCAGCCGTCATCAGTAATACACGTGCAGTGCCAATACGTTTGCGCAGCTGCCAAATATAACTCTCCTCGGACGAGGTAGAGAGCGGAGCATCAAAATGTGGCGCAAGATTGGCCTGGAGCGTCTCAATCATGGCGGTATACCACGGTGGACATGGTTTCGGTGGGGCGTGGAGTGGAAAAAACTCACTGGCGGTAGACTCGACACCATCAGGATGAAGCTCTCCCCCAGTAACTACACATTCCAACGCGACGGTAAACTGCTGTGCTTCGTCACCATTGGGATAACGAAGATCCCATTGTGGAGAAGCATAGAGCCCAACCAGGCGCTGCACTTTGACCTGTAGGCCCGTTTCTTCCCGTACTTCTCGTATGACACATGCCCTGAAGGTCTCTCCGATTTCGACCAGGCCACCGGGAAGCCCCCACCACGAAAAATCAGTGCGCCGATGAAACAGTAACCGACCCGCGTCGTCACGCACCAGGGCGGTTGCGTAGGCAAGCAGCGTCTTGCGCGAACCGATTTTTCCACGCAGCCAGGAGATATAGTCGGTAGGCATACTCGTGAAGTGAGGACTCAGAAATGGGGAGGAGGAAAAGGCAATTCTCAGGGAAGAAACAGTCAGTTACTCATCCTGGGTCACGCGTAAGACTTCAGCAACTGTCGTCGTTCCCTCACGAACTTTGCGCCAGCCATCCTCACGGAGGGTACGCATCCCCTGAGTGACAGCAAAATTCTTAATAATGTCAGACGAGGAGTGTTTGAGTATCAGCTGTCGTACGCCCTCATTAATAATCAGCAGCTCAAAGATGCCACTCCGGCCATGATAGCCGGTCATGTCACATGCTTCGCATCCACGGGCCTCGTACGCGGCCATCGGCGTGCCATGCGCTCCGTTGGTCCCATCAGCGATGTTGCCGTTGTCGCTCAGTAGCACTCCGCCTTCGACGGGACGACGACAATGAGGGCACAGCGTACGCACTAGGCGTTGTGCCATGACGGCAAGCAGGGAAGAGGCAAGCAGATAGTCTTCAACTCCCATTTCGAGGAGACGAGAAATCGCCCCCGCAGCATCATTGGTATGAAGCGTGGAGAACACTAAGTGACCCGTCAATGCCGCTTGCACAGCGATCTCGGCAGTTTCAAAGTCGCGGATTTCTCCGATCATGATCACGTCAGGGTCTTGTCGCACGATGGAGCGTAACCCGTTGGCAAAGGTGAGACCGATCTGTGGCTTAACGTGAATCTGATTCACACCAGCAAGTTGGTATTCAACCGGGTCTTCGATGGTAATAATCTTCTTGTCTGGCGAATTAATCTTATCAAGCGAGCCGTACAGCGTGGTCGTTTTTCCACTCCCGGTCGGACCGGTGACAAGGATCATGCCGTACGGGCGGGAGATCTGCTTCTCGACCTCACTCATGGTATCTGTCGGAAACCCTAAGGTCTCAAGGCTCACGACGATACTTGAGCGATCGAGGATACGCATGACCACACTCTCACCGTAGAGAGTCGGTAACGTTGAAACACGCAGGTCGATTTCTCGTCCCAGCATCCGTAATTTGATACGTCCATCTTGTGGTAACCGACGCTCAGCAATGTTGAGCTTGGCCATCAGTTTGACACGCGAGATCAAGGCCGCTTGGAGTTTGCGTGGCGGAGCCTCCACATCATGGAGAATACCATCAATGCGGTAACGAACCTGCAGTTCTTTTTCGAACGGTTCGATATGAATGTCTGAGGCGCGACGTTCAAGCGCTCGGGCAATGAGCGTGTTCACCAAGCGAATGACCGGTGCTTCACTGGCGAGGTCACGCAGGTGCTCGACGTCTTCCTGATCGTCCTGCAGATACTCGACTTCTGCAGTTTCATTCTCTCCATTGCGCTCAGCCGGATCAGACGCGCCATCGGCATAGTAGGTATTCAGGGCTTCAAGAATATCACGCTCTTTAGCAAGACAACGGCGTAACCGCATTCCCGTTGCTTTCTGCAATGACTCAACCACATAGAAATCGCCTGGATCGACCATCGCCACGGTTAGTTGATCCTCTTGCACGGCCACAGGACAAATGCGGGACTGACGGAAGAATCCAGGGTTAATAGTGGCAAAAGAGGGGGGCGTCTGTGGAAAGTCTCTCGCAGTGAGGATTGGCGCTTGATAATATTCGGCAAGAAAGTTCAGCAGATCATCTTCCGACAAAAACCCAAGTTCGACCAGGAGGCGTTCGAGAGATTCACTCCTCTCCTGTTGCACGCGTTGGACGCGCCGCAGATCCTCAATAGAGATCTTACCGGTTGCCAGTAGTAAAGATTCAAAGCGGGTCATAGGGGTACCGCCGTTACACCATCTCTTCAGCCTACGATTATCGGATGCGTACGAGAGGACTATAACCGCTCGTACGAAGACTTAATGGATCAAATCGCCCAGTCGGTTCCAGCGTACCCACGACTCATCGCTGTTCCACGACCAATAAATCAGAAACGCTTTTCCTTTAACATCATCGACGTCCACGAACCCCCAGAAACGGCCGTCATGACTCTCATCGCGATTATCACCCATCACAAACAGTTTATGATCTGGTACCGTGATCGGACCGAGATTGTCCCGTGGGCCGGGGTTCTCTTGCTCTCCATACTTGAACGTCGCATGCGGGTCGTCCATCTTGGCGCCATTCAAGTAGACAGTCTTGTGACGAATCTCGACCGTATCACCACCGACGGCAACGACCCGCTTAATAAAGTCTTTACTGCGATCACGCGGGTACACGAAAACAATTACATCTCCCCGAGTCGGCTGTCCCCACTCCCAGAGTGTCGTCTCCAACGGGTAGGGTAAGCGCAACCCATAGAGGAATTTACTCACCAGGATATGGTCGCCGATTTGCAGAGTTGGCAACATCGACCCTGACGGAATTTTGAATGCTTGAACAATAAAACTGCGAATAAAGAAGGCAAGGAGAAGAGCAACAATGAGTGCTTCAGCATATTCGCGAGCAACAGACTTCTGTTGGTTCACTTGTATCTTACGAGATACCGCGTTGAGATCTTGAGCAGGTTGATCAACAGCCACCGTCGATTCGTCAACACTCGGCAGTTTATTTCCCACAGCTTCCCCTTACGAACAAGCAAACTCGAAAGGCCAAGGTCAAGAGTCCCGGACACGCAACAGGGCAAGGAACGCTTCTTGGGGCACTTCCACTCTGCCGACTTGTTTCATGCGCCGTTTTCCCTCTTTTTGTTTCTCTAGCAGTTTTCTTTTGCGTGTAATATCCCCGCCGTAACATTTTGCAGTGACGTTCTTCCGTAGGGCCTTGACCGTCTCCCGCGCAATGATACGACCACCGACAGAGGCCTGTAGGGCAACCTCATACATCTGCCGTGGAATCAGCTCACGCATCTTCTGTGTCAGCTCTCGCCCCCGCGTGTACGCTTGCTCTTCGTGCACGATCAGTGAGAGCGCATCAACAATGTCACCATTAATCCGGATGTCGAGCTTCACCATCTTTGCCGGTCGGAGTTCCAGGTATTCGTAGTCAAACGAAGCATAGCCACGGCTCACCGATTTGAGGCGATCATGAAAATCGATAACGATTTCATTCAGCGGCAGCTCGTACTGCACCATCACCCGGTTCACCCCTGGATACTTGAGTTCACGTTGAATGCCCCGTCGCTCCTGGCAGAGTTGCAAGACGTTACCCAAGTATTCCGTCGGGACATGAATGGTCGCCAGGATGAACGGCTCTTCAATATGGGCGATCTCTTGTTCAGAAGGTAACAGCGCCGGGTTCTCTACGAGGAGGGTCTCTCCGTCCAACTTCACTACACGATACTCAACTGTGGGTGTCGTGGTAATGAGATCTAAGCCGAACTCGCGTTCCAAGCGCTCCTGAACGATTTCCATGTGCAGAAGACCAAGAAACCCACAGCGGAAGCCGAAACCCAAGGCTAAAGAACTTTCTTTCTCGTACGAAAAAGCGGCATCATTCAGGCGAAGTTTCTCGACTGCATCACGGAGTGTCTCGTATTCGCTTGAGTCCACCGGGTACAATCCGGCGAACACCATTGGCTTTGCGGCTTTGAAGCCAGGAAACGGTTCAGGTGTAGGATTGGCAGGATCAGTCAGAGTATCGCCAACACGAGCCTCGGTCACTTCCTTAATGCCCGCCATCACGAAACCCACTTCTCCAGGACCAAGGGCGGTTACCATCAGCGGCTTGGGAGCGAACACCCCTACTCGCTGGATTTCGTACAGTTTGCCGCTCGACATGAGTTGCATTGTCATGCCTTGCCGGACAACACCATCGAAAACCCGAACGAGAATCACCGCCCCTTGATACGTATCAAACCAGCTATCGAAGAGGAGCGCTTTCAGCGGCGCATGCTCATCTCCACCGGGAGGGGGCACCGCTCGCACGATCCCTTCAAGGACTTCGGCAATGCCACGTCCTTCTTTGGCACTGGCCAACACGGCATCGCTACCATCAAGACCAATGACATCTTCGATTTCTTTGCGAACGCGCTCCGGTTCAGCACTGGGAAGGTCAATTTTATTGATCACCGGCAATAACTCAAGGTGATTATCAAGCGCCAGGTAGGCATTCGCCAAGGTCTGGGCTTCGACGCCCTGGCTGGCATCAACAACGAGAATCGCACCTTCACAGGCGGAGAGGCTCCGCGACACCTCATAGGAAAAGTCCACGTGTCCAGGGGTATCGATCAAATTGAGATAGTATTCTTCACCGTTCTTGGCATGATAGCGCAGTCGCACCGTACGCGCTTTGATAGTGATACCGCGCTCTTGCTCCAAATCCATGGTATCGAGAAACTGCGCGCCACTTTCTCGCTCGCTAATCGAACCAGTGAAGGATAACAGCTTATCGGCCAGTGTTGATTTGCCGTGGTCGATGTGAGCAACGATGCTAAAGTTCCGAATATGATTAGTGTCCATGTATCCGTGTACGGAAGAACTCGACCGTCTGTCGCAGCCCGTCTTCGAGTTTTACTTCGGGCCGCCATCCGAGCAGTTGCGCAGCACGCGCTGCAGAGAGCACACTACGTCGTTGTTCCCCAGGTTTAGCGGGACCATGCTTTTCTTCTGCCGTTGAACCAGTGAAACGACGCAGGTGTCCGAACAAGACATTTACATCAGTTTCAATCCCTGTACCGATATTGATTGGTCCGGTGAAGTTCACCTGCAACGCCGCCAGGTTGGCGCGCGCTACATCACCAACAAAGACGTAGTCACGGGTTTGTTTCCCATCACCATTGATAACCGGTTGCTCACCAGCGAATAACTTCGTGGTAAAAATCGCCACGACACCAGCTTCGCCATGCGGACTCTGGCGCGGGCCATAGATGTTCGCATACCGTAGAGCAACGTACGGAACGCGATGTTCAACCTGATAGTAATACAGATAGTGCTCCCCTGCCCGTTTGCTGACACCATAGGGACAAATGGGATGAGTCGGGTGGCTTTCATCAGCGGGAAACTGTTCCTGCTCACCGTACACCGTTCCTCCAGAAGAGGCAAAAACGATTTTCTTGACTCCCGCCTCACGGGCCCCTTCGAGCAAATTCAACATGCCCATGATGTTGATCCGAGCGTCAAACAGAGGGTCGGCAACCGAACGTCGTACATCCATCTGCGCAGCATGATGATTCAAGATTTCTATTTTCTCACGAACGATGAGTTGCCTGACAGAAGGGTCCTGAATATCCGCCTGAACAAACTGCGCTTTGGGGTGAACATTCTCTCGCACGCCACTCGATAAGTCATCAACGACAAACACCTCGTGACCCGCGTTAATATAGAGGTCAATAACATGCGAACCAATAAAACCAGCGCCACCTGTAACCAGTATCCGCATAATAAGCCTCGGCTCTTCGTTAGCTCTTCTGCACTTTATCAGCAAAGTAAGAGATGGTCTGCCGTAATCCTTCTTCAAGCGTCACACGAGGTTCCCAGTTATTCAACACGCGACGAGCAAGCGTAATATCAGGCTGCCGCACTTTCGGATCATCGACTGGCAATGGCTTGAAGGCGATTTTACTTTTGCTCCCTGTGAGCTGAATAATCAATTTGGCAAAGTCGAGGACGGTCATTTCCCGCGGATTGCCGATATTCACCGGACCATCATGATCCGAGCGCAACAAGCGCGTGATCCCTTCCACCAAATCATTCACAAAGCAGAAGCTCCGAGTTTGCCCGCCATCGCCATACACCGTGACATCTTCACCACGGAGCGCTTGCGCAATGAAATTCGGTACCACACGCCCATCGCGCAACCGCATACGTGGGCCAAAGGTGTTGAAAATTCGCACGATGCGGGTTTCCACTTTATGGGTGCGGTGGTAGGCCATCGTCATCGCTTCAGCAAAACGCTTCGCTTCATCATAGACGCCGCGCGGGCCGATTGGATTCACATTGCCCCAATAATCCTCCTTCTGGGGATGGATCAGCGGGTCACCATAGACTTCAGAGGTCGACGCCAGCAGAAAGCGCGCCCCCTTCTCTTTCGCCAGGCCAAGGGCCTTATGGGTACCGAGGGACCCCACTTTCAACGTCTGAATTGGTAATTCTAGATAATCAACCGGACTGGCGGGTGAGGCGAAATGCAAGATCGAGTCGACCGGACCTTTTACGTAGATGTAGTTTGTCACATCTTGTGGAATGAACGAGAAGCGTTTATTCGGGAACAAATGAGCAATGTTATCTGCATTGCCGGTGATGAGATTGTCAACGCAGATAACCTCATCTCCTTCGTTAAGAAACCGTTCGCACAAATGCGAACCGATAAACCCTGCCCCACCAGTAATCAACACACGCGCCATACAAAAGATCCTTCCTCAGAAAACGGACATGGCCTACAACTCTGAACTTCAGAAGATTCACATCTCGGCAGAGTCACCCTGAACAGAAGTGAAGGGCCTCTCAAAGAGATTCTTCGCCACACTCAGAATGACACGGCTTGGGAGCCTCTCGCTTCGTTTCCCCTATTGCTCCACCATCAAGCGGCCAATCGGATAGTAAGTAAATTTCTCCTGCTTCATCTGTGCAGGTTCATAGAGATTCCGTCCATCAAAAATAATCGGTGTCTTCATCAGTTCACGCATACGGGCAAAATCTGGGCGGCGGAATTCGTTCCATTCCGTAACGATGAGTAACGCATCCGCACCAGGGAGGGCGTCGTAGTTGCCACGATGATACGACACACGATCGCCAAGGACCTCGCGCGCACGAGTTAGTGCCTCTGGATCATGGACTGCAATTTCAGCCCCGGCTTTCAGAAGGGCCTCGATAATTACCAGCGACGGTGCTTCGCGCATATCGTCAGTCCGTGGCTTGAAGGCCAACCCCCACACGGCGAATTTCTTGCCGCGCAATTCCTTGCCAAAGCGAGCGAATACTTTATTGACCAGCAATTCTTTTTGCTTTTCGTTGATGACTTCGACCTCTTTCAACAACGAAAAGTCCATCTGGAACTCTTCCGCAGTGCGGATCACCGCACGCACGTCTTTGGGAAAGCACGAGCCTCCGTATCCAACCCCAGGAAACAGAAAGTAATGGCCGATGCGACGGTCAGAGCCGATACCACGCCGCACATCGGAGACGTCGGCTCCGGCTTTTTCACACAGATTTGCAACTTGATTGATGAAAGAGATACGCGTAGCCAAAAACGCATTGGCCGCATATTTCGTCATCTCGGCGCTACGATTGTCCATGACCAGGATCGGATTCTCCGTACGCACAAAGGGCGCATAGAGTTCTTTCATCAGTGACAACGCATGCTCGCTGTTGCTGCCAAGAACAACGCGGTCAGGCTTCATGAAGTCTTCGACCGCAGCACCTTCTTTGAGGAATTCGGGGTTAGAGACAACATCAAAGGGATGGGTGGTATTCGCCGACATCGCGGCCCGCACTTTATCCGCCGTTCCCACCGGCACCGTGCTCTTGAGGACAACAATACGATAGCCAGGCATGACTTTGGCAATGTCCGACGTCGCTTTGAGCACCATGCTCAGATCAGCTGAGCCGTCGTCGTCTTGTGGTGTACCAACAGCGATGAAGCAGACCAGTGAGTCTTTAACCGCCATCGACAGATCAGTCGTGAAGCGTAACCTTCCATCGTTGACATTACGACGAATAAGTTCTTCTAAGCCCGGCTCATAGATAGGAATCTTCCCGTTACGCAAGTCGGCAATTTTCTGCTCATCGATATCGACACAAATGACATCGTTTCCGCCTTCGGCAAAACACGTTCCAGATACGAGCCCAACGTATCCGGTTCCAATGACACACAGTTTCATGCCCTCTCCTCTCAACTAGAGGTAGTTTTCATTCACCAACATGTCGAGAGATTTCAGTTGTTGAGGAAGAATACGTTCCTATTGTCCCACGTTCTACCACCACTAGCGTGGTTACCGTCCCAGCTTCTACTCTAGCATCTCTTTTATCAGGTAGACAGGCTTTTGCTGACTTTCATGGTAGGTACGAGCAAGCATTTCGCCCAAAAGCCCAGTCGAGACAAACTGCACCCCGACAATAACGAGCAAAATCCCAAGCCACAATAGTGGTCGACCAGCCAGTTCCATCCCGAAGAAGAGACGTTCGATGCCCAAAACCGTGACGATTCCCCCTCCCAATAATAGAGCCAAAAGGCCAACGAAACCAAAAAGATGACTCGGGCGCGTGGCGTAGCTGGTGAGAAACTTTACCGTCAATAGGTCAATAATGACCCATAATGTACGAGCTAGGCCGTACTTTGATATCCCGCGAGTCCTGGCGTGGTGAGTCACAGGCATTTCTGTGATCCTTGCTCCCAAGTCCCCGACCAGCGCTGGAATGAACCGATGCATCTCGCCATATAACTTGAGCCCTTTGGCAACGTCACGACGAAAGACTTTGAGCGTGCAGCCATAGTCATGAATTTTGACTCGCGTGGTCCAACCGATGATACGGTTAGCAATTTGTGAAGGTAACCGACGATGAAGGAAGGGATCTTGCCGGTTGAGCCGCCAACCGTTGACGAGGTCGTAGCCTTCATTGAGTTTAGCGATCAAGCGAGGGATATCCGCTGGGTCGTTCTGTAAATCGCCATCAAGAGAGACGATAATCTCACCGTGAGCGTAATCAAATCCCGCTGCGAGGGCAGCAGTTTGGCCAAAGTTCCGACGAAACCGGATTACCTTAATACGCGCATCTTGCGCATGCAGCTCCGACAAAATTTTTCCACTCTCATCGGTACTGCCATCATCGACCAAGATCAGCTCGTACGTCCACCCAGTCGGGTCGAGCACAGCCTGAATGCGCTGACAGAGCGGGACAAGGTTCTCAGCCTCGTTATAGACGGGAACGACAACAGAAAGATACATAGAAAGTAGTCAGCATTCAGTAGTCAGCATTCAGTAATCACAAAAGAACGCCAGGGAATGACTCTTTGTTCCATGCTGGCTACTGACTACTGGCTACTTTTTTAGAATTCGGTGAGACTCACAAACTGTCGGTAGCGGCGGTCAATGTCATCACGGGTGAGCGTGCGAAGGCGATTGAGGCTGAAGTCTTCCACCACAAAGGACGCGACAACACTACCATAGACGATCCCTTTGCGGATATTCGCTTCGGAGAGGTCGCCTGACGACGCCAGGTATCCCATCATACCGCCAGCAAACGAATCGCCTGCGCCGGTGGGATCGAAAACTTCTTCAAGTGGGTACGCTGGAACCGCAAATACTGAGTTGGGCGAGAAAGAGAGGACACCATACTCACCCCGTTTCACGAGTAGAGTCTTCGGTCCCATACTGAGAATTTTCCGTGCCGCGCGAACAACATTGGTCTCACCACTCAACATGCGTGCTTCTTCATCATTGATAACCATCATTTCGACGCGCTTGAGCAGGGCTTCGAGTTCTTTCCGTGCACCTTCAATCCAATGGGTAATCGTATCGCAGGCAATAAGGCGAGGAGTGGTCGTTAATTGATCAAGCACGCCATCTTGGAGCCCTGGGTTGATATTAGCCAAAAATACAAAGGGAGAATTGCGGTAACTTTGCGGCAGTACCGGAGAAAACGTCGAGAACACATTCAGTTGTAGGTCTAACGTGTCACGCATGTTCATGTCTTCGTGATACCGACCGGTCCAGCGGAAGGTTTTCCCCTTCGCGGCGGAGAGTCCTTCCAGGTCAATATTGCGCGAGGCCAGGAAGTCTTTCTCCTTTTTGGGAAAGTCTTCACCGATGACCGCAACCAGTTTCACTGGGGCAAAGCAACTGGCCGCCACTGCGAAGTATGAGGCTGATCCACCCAACACTTCATCGGCACGACCATGATGCGGCGTCTCAATGGTATCGAAGGCAACTGACCCAACAACCAGAATACTCATGCTGTTTTTCCTTTACTCGCCAAGATATTTACTTACGAGAATCGACAGTTCGTGTTTCACATTTTGTGGGATCGCGGCACGATCAGTGATGATGGCATTCTCCAACGCCTGTCCACAGCGACACGGACGTGTTGACGGTAACTGTGGGATCACGTGTGCGATAATCTGCTGCGCGCTCGTTACGTTCTTATTGAGGATCGCAAGAATTTCTTCAATGACGACATCCCCGGCTTCAGTATTCCAACAATCATAATCGGTCGCTAACGCCAGCGTTGCAAAACATATTTCCGCCTCGCGGGCGAGCTTCGCTTCTTGGAGGTTGGTCATGCCGATCACATCCGCTCCCCAACTACGATACAAGAATGACTCCGCCCGTGTCGAGAATTGTGGACCTTCCATACAGACATAGGTGCCACCGATATGCATCGTGGCATTAACGCTCTTAGCTGCATTGCCAAGCAGTTGGATCAGATCGCCACACATGGGATCAGCAAAGGCCACGTGGGCAACAATTCCGCGCCCGAAAAATGTGCTGATGCGTCCACGGGTGCGATCAATGAACTGGTCAGGCAAAACCAGATGCCCTGGTTCTATTTGTTTTTTGAGGCTGCCGACAGCACTCACAGCAATAAGGCGCTCAACGCCGAGTTTCTTCATACCATAAATGTTGGCACGAAAATTCAACTCTGAGGGAAGAATGCGATGGCCACGTCCATGCCGTGGCAAAAAAGCAACCTTGACTCCACCAAGCTCTCCCACGAAATAGTCATCTGAGGGATCACCAAAAGGTGTGGAGACTTTCACCCACTCACCATGCTCAATTCCACTCATCTGGTAGAGCCCACTACCACCGATTACGCCAAGAGTCGTCATACTCGATTCTTTCAATGCTCTTAGGTTACAGGTAACTGGTTACGGGTTATAAGAATTAAGAAGCGTCGAGCCTTATCAATCAGCGTTGCTCACCTGTCCTCTGTAACCTGTACCCGCGAAGAGGAGGAGGTGGACGGGGCGTGAAACGCAGCCAATTGCCCACACGCCGCTTGCGCATCCTGCCCCCGGCTTTCACGAATCGTCGCATGGATACCTTTATCAAGAAGAATCTGCCGGAAGTGATCGATCTGCGGGCGTGGAGTCGGTAAGAAAGTTGATCCAAGGAACGGATTAAACGGAATAAGATTCACTTTTGCACGTAGTCCATGCAGCAATCGCGTCAGTCGTCGCGCATCCTCACTACTATCGTTCATCCCTTTCAACATCGTATAGGCAAAGGTCACACGTTTACGCGGAGACATGGGTAGCGAACGACACGCAGCCAATAATTGCTCCAACGGAAATCGCCTATTGATCGGCATCAACGAATCACGCAATTCATTGGTCGTGGCTGTCAATGATACAGTGATGTTCACATTGGTTTCTGCTAACAAGCGGTGCATTTGTGGGACCAAGCCTACGGTGGAAACTGTGACTCGACGCGGCGAGAAATTGAGTCCCCAATCTGCAGTAATGACGTGTAACGCCTTGACAACTTGATCATAATTCGCAAGGGCTTCACCCATCCCCATAAAGACCAGATTCGTCAGTTTTTGTTCAGCCGGGAGAGATTGCTGTACTTCCCAGATTTGGCTGAGAATCTCCGTCTCCGTGAGATCACGCACGGGACGGACTTGCGCAGTGGCGCAGAAGCGACATCCCATCGCACAGCCGACTTGAGAAGAAATACACAGAGTGAGGCGATCTTCAGCCGGGATCAAGACACTCTCGATATGACGATTGTCTGTAAGCGCAAAGAGGAACTTCCGTGTGCCATCGCTTGCTTGTGTCGTCCTCGCGCACGAGAGCCGGTCTACAGAAAATGCCTGTGCTAATTTCTCACGCAAAGCGAGCGATAGGTCACTCATCTCATCAAACGTCGTCGCACCGCGCTGATAGACCCACTTGAGAATCTGAGCAGCACGATAGGGTTTCTCGCCATGCTCAACGAGCCAGGTTTCGAGGTCGGTCTTGGTGAGGCTCTTAATATCCATTACAAGATCAACAGGTTTAAAGTTCAAAGTTTAAGGTTTAAAGTTGACACTTTGGGGCTAGAGACTGGGGGCTTGTAAAGCAGAAAGTTTCACGTTTCACGCAACACGTTTCACGTTTTTCACCTTCCGACAGCCTAAATCCTATGGCCTGTTTTGAATATCCATCTCACTAAAAAAGTACCCGATCTCCCACTTCGCAGTGTCTGGAGCATCAGAACCGTGGGCCGCATTTTTCTCAACATCCGTCGCCCAATCTTTACGAATCGTGCCTGGATCAGCCTTGGCTGGGTCAGTCGCACCCATCAAGCGGCGGTTGGTTTGAATCGCATCTTCACCTTCAAGTACAGAAATGAGCACCGGACCGGATGACATGAAGTCAGTCAGGCTATTAAAAAACGGACGTTCTTTATGGACGGCATAGAACCCCTGCGCTTGGGCTTTGCTCAGGGTCATCATTTTCGCAGCGACGATTTTGAGTCCCGCCTGCTCAAAGCGGCGAAGAATGTCGCCGATCGCGTTCTTTTTCACAGCATCTGGCTTCACAATTGACAGTGTACGTTCCTTCATTGCCTTCCTCTTTCTAATAGTCGCCGTAATGTATCGGTGCCCTCGGAAGGGGTCAACGAGGTTGGCATCATCCGTAGCGATACCAAGCAACCGCAGACAGCCCACACAAATAGGACGGTGACTAATAGTGGAGCAACAGCGATGAAGAGCATCAAGAGGACGCGCATGGGCAGTTCTCGAAACGACGTGTTACACCTTTTTCTGCCTCGCCAGATATCAACTACGATGGATGATAAAATCCATCATTGCGAATCGACTCGAGAGCCTTGGTCAGCGTTAGCTCCAACTCCGTTTCCACCCATTTCCCCGTGTACCGCATAAACGAAAGATTGAAGCGGTTTCCTCCAACATACTCCAAGCGCGTGAACGGACTATCGAAGAATGGGACCATCGCCGTTGGACCAGGGCAGGCATACTTTGCCACGAAATAAAAATAGTTCCGATGCCACTTGGTGAACAAGTCAACAATGTAGTTGAAGCGCTGCCCCTTTGGTGGTGGCTTGATATGTTGGAGCTTCCACTCGTCAATAAGCTTTTGCCCTTGTTCGGACACTTCAGTCTTTACTGCATCGGGAATTTTTGCTTTCGGAACGGCGCGTGGCGCATAGACCCACATCTTAGGTGGAAGTTTTCGTTTTGCCATACTGATTCTAATCTGCTGACCTCATCAGAGGAGACTTCGCGATCCTTTCAAGGGAAAAGGGAATACCGTAGTCGGATCAAATAGGCAAGAAATCGTTACGGCAAATTCAATGGAGGTGGTGGCGGAGAAAAATGCAGGCCACAACCTCGGTAGGCTTTTTTTACTGCTGTCCAGTCTGAGGAAGGATCAACCAACGCCAGCCCAGCCAGCGCATGGCACGCCTCAGCGTGGTAGCCAAAGCGTTGCGCGTCTTGCAAGCTCCGAGTGAGTTCACGTTGCGCCCGTTGTGGCTTGCCTTGCAGAAAGGCTAACTCCCCTACCCCTAAACGACAGTAAATCGCGCCACGATGATCGCGGGTTTCACGAAAGAGCTTTTGGGCACGAGCGAATTCAGCAGCACTGCGCTGATAGTCTCCGCGCATTTTGTGTACTGTCGCCATCGCCCACACTGTGTACGCGAAACTGGCTTTGTCGCCAATGCGTCCGTACAACTTCTCAGCTTTGGCGAATAAGCGCATGGCGTCGTCGTATTCTTTATGCATGCGTGCCGCGTTGCCTAAGCCGCAGTAGGAATAGGCGCGCCCATAGACATCACCAATTTTCTCAAACAGTGCGTTGGCTTCTTGATAGTAGCGGCGGGTGTCGGCGAACTTGCCCATCAGGCGGGAGGCACCAGCTAAGCCGCATAACGCATAGCCAATACCTGGTTGATCTTTTTGTTGCTTTGCAAGTGCTAAGGCTTTGCGGAAATGGGCGACCGCTTTGCGGAGATCGCCACAGAAGCGGTAGGTGCTGCCAATCGCCCAGAGGATGAAGCCTTCACCTTCTTGAGCACCTGCAGCACGGTAGAGTTGTTGCGCTTCGGTCAGATATGGCAGTGCACGTTCAGGATTTCCTTGGGCACGAAGGCTCAGCCCTACTCCGGCTATGCTTTCGGCTAATCCTTCTTTGTCGTCAAGATCGGCTGACAGTTGCACTGCGCGTGAGTATGCGCGTTGCGCTTGTGCGAACTGTCCAGTCATGCGCAGGCAATCGCCGATGCCGATTGTGGCATCGCGTTGGCCTTCACTCTCTTTTGCTGCTTTATATGCGGCTTGGGCTTGGCGGTATAAATCGAGCGCTTCAGCGAAGCGACTCTTTTGACGAGCGCGTTCGCCTTGTTGGAAGAGTTTCGCGGGCGTGGTGAGCACAGAAGACATAAGGCTACTTGAGGAAACGATCTTATTATAGCTGTTTACACCTGCGTTTATCCGCATTCTCAGCTTTCGACCCTCACCCTAGCCCTCTCCCTGGCAGGGCAATGACATTAAGTTTACGCGAGTATCCGTTTGCCATATTTCGCGAACCGCAGTCGATGGGCCGCCGAGCGTTTGCGGCGGGGGAACTGGCGGCCCGGCCGCTGACGAGT
>VGTJ01000078.1 GCA_016874775.1 Deltaproteobacteria bacterium | reverse complement strand
GTCGCCCGCGTTCATCCAGCTCTTCGACCAGACTTCGATACTTAGACCGAAGCCAGCACACAATGGTCTCGTCTCTCATCCCTGCTCTTGTGCAGAGGCTCTCCACTCCGGTCAATCACTATTGCGGTAAGTTGTTTCCTGCCACCGCCAAAGCAGGCTATAGGCTTCAGGCTATAGAGAAAACGACAATTCCTCCAACAACTGTTTCGCTTCTTGCAAGTCCGCCGTATCGAGTGAGTCCTGCAGATACCTAAGCTATCAGGCACACATGAAAACGGGCGACCTGCCCGGTAAGGTCGCCCGCTCGTCGCACTCCGTGTGCGATACTGTCAGTTGTCGAATTGTCCTACGATGTCTCCCGCCTGTCTGCGTGTGTGCACAACAGGTCTTGGCAGTTTGCCATTGTGAAAACGACCGTACTTTCATATAAGGACCTTGAAACGTGGGTGGAAATCGCAGATGCGTAGTTATGAGCTACGCGAACCAGTCAGTGTTGAACACCACGGAGGAAGGAGTCCGATATGAGTGAAAACCGTCAACCGGTCGCTGTTGTTATTGGAGCGACGTCTAAGTGGCAAGCGGATGGCCGCAATACGAAGCTAGCGCATGGCAAGGTCCTTGATGACAGCGACCTTCCCGTTAGTGCCCGCTGGGGTATTGGCGGGGCTGTCGCGCAAAAGTTCGCGAAAGAGGGCTTCTTTGTGGTGATGACGACCCGTAGTCGTGCTAACGCTGTCGCGCTGGAAAAGGCGGTCCACGAGCAAGGTGGGAAAGGTATAATTGTCGAACTCGATCTCGCCTCACCTGCTTCCATCGCTCAGGCCTTCGCGACGATTCGTGAGAAAGTGGGAGACCCAGAGGTGCTGGTCTATAACGCGGGGTATCTCGAAGGACGTGACCTCCCACCCGACAAAGAATTGCTGGAATACATCCCGTTAGAGATGTTCGACACGGCGCAGGACATTTCCAGTCGCGGTCCGTTTCTTGTCGCGAAAGAGGTATTACCTGCCATGCGGAAAAAAGGAGCTGGAACATTCCTGATTTCCAATAACGCGGCATCTTTGCGCGGGCGCAAACGACTCACCGGCCAGTCGCTCTACTATCCGCGTGTGATGATGCGGACCCTGGCACAGGTGTTAACGGAAGAATACTCCGAGCATGGGATTCATGTTGCCAACGTCATCATCGATGGGCTTATCGATTCTCCCGGCACTCGCGCTTTACCGATGGCCCAACAACGACCGGAGATCGTGATGAGTCCGGTGAAGATCGCTGAGGCGTTCTACTACCTGCACACTCAGGATAAGTCCTGCTGGACCCATGAACTGCAGTTGACACCGTATTCCACCAAGCCAAGTTTCTGAGGATTGCTGATCGTCACGATGCCGCCTCTCACCGCGGCCATCGTGACTTTCGCCGAGAAATTCTACAGTGATTCCCGTGGAGAGCGTTCGTGGCTCTCTGATTTTTGCCTTTTCTTTGCCGTAGGCCGGTGGGGACAACGAGCCTGGGCCACCAGGAAACGAAGAAAAGAAAAAACGGTACGCCTTCCTGACACTTGACTCTCGTCACCGAGAAACCGTACCCTACCAATATAGGGGGATTGGGGGCGTCCTGGTAGAGGACCTGCCAACATTTGGTGATTACCGCGCACGCTGTCGATTCCACACACTCTGTGGGGTCGACGTTTTTGTCCTTCACCACATGTGAGTGTCCACACTATCCTCGTTTCCTTATACGCTACGAAAAATCCTGAAGACACAGGAGGGTTGGTGATGAAGGTGTTAGTTGTCGATATCGGTGGGACTAACGTCAAGATCCTTGCCACAGGACAAAAAGAGTCGCGAAAATTTCCTTCTGGGCCAACACTGACTCCCAGTCAGATGGTGACTGGAGTGAAAAAGCTTGCTGAGGGCTGGACATACGATGTGGTGTCGATCGGCTATCCCGGAGTGATTCTTGATGATCGTATCGTCACCGAGCCGCATAATCTGGCTGCTGGCTGGGCCGGATTCGACTTTGCTGCCGCGTTCGGATGTCCAGTCAAGATCATCAATGACGCTGCGATGCAAGCGTTGGGGAGCTATACGGATAGTGAGCTGCTGTTCCTTGGCTTGGGCACTGGGCTTGGGTCTGCGATGGTGATCAATGGTACCGTCATCCCCATGGAACTTGCGCACCTGCCATACAAGAAAGGGACCTTCGAGGACTACATGGGACGACGTGGGCTTGAGCGGATGGGAAAAAAGAAATGGCAGAAGTACGTGGAAGATGGAGTCGCGTGCCTGGTTGCTGCTCTGCGGCCCAAAGATGTCGTACTTGGCGGAGGCAATACTAAGAAACTGAAGAAGCTTCCTGCAGGATGCCGGGCTGGCGACAACGCCAATGCCTTTATTGGGGGCTTTCGTTTGTGGGAAAAGGCGTCTACGCCTCGCGCTTCGACCGCACGCGTAATGAACGCAAACAAATCAAAGGGGAATAAGCATGCCAACAGCAATCACGCCGCTCACTAGCCGTCCGGCTTGGAACGCACTTGCCGCCCACCAGCAAAAGCTGCGCGAACTGCATCTGCGCCAACTCTTCCAGGACGACCCGCAACGTGGCGAGCGCATGACGATTGACGAGGTCGGACTCTTTTTGGATTATTCCAAGAATCGCGTTACCGACGAAACTCTGCGGCTTCTGGTACAACTGGCAGAGGAATCCGGCTTGCGCGCGCGGATTGATGCCATGTTTGGCGGCGAAAAGATCAACGTGACCGAGAACCGCGCCGTGTTGCACGTGGCATTGCGCGCGCCGCGTGGAGCTTCCATTGTGGTTGATGGGGCAAACGTCGTACCTCAAGTCCATGCCGTGCTCGACAAGATGGCCGATTTCGCCAACCGCGTTCGCAGCGGTGCGTGGAAAGGGCACACCGGTAAGCGCATTCGTAACGTTGTCAATATTGGGATCGGCGGCTCAGACTTAGGGCCGGTGATGGCCTATGAAGCGCTACGGCACTACAGCGACCGCGCCATGACCTTCCGCTTTGTGTCCAACGTTGATGGCGCTGATTTGGTGGAAGCCACCCTTGACCTTGATCCGGCGGAGACGTTGTTTATCGTGTCCTCAAAGACCTTCACGACGCTGGAGACGATGACCAATGGGCAAAGCGCCCGTGACTGGCTGCTCAAAGGCCTCGGTGGAGATAGCAAAGCTGTCGCTAAACATTTTGTTGCGGTGTCCACCAATGCCGCAGAAGTCGCGAAGTTTGGTATCGATACCGCGAACATGTTTGAGTTCTGGGACTGGGTCGGTGGGCGCTATTCAATGGATTCGGCCATTGGTTTGTCGACCATGCTCGCTATCGGCCCGGAGAATTTTCAGGTGTTGTTAGGTGGCTTCCATCAGATGGACGAACATTTCCGTATTGCTCCTTTCGAGCGCAATCTGCCCGTGCTCATGGGGTTGTTGACCGTGTGGTATGCCAACTTCTTCGGCGCACAGACCGTGGCGGTGCTCCCGTACGAGAACTATCTGAAGCGTTTTCCGGCCTACCTCCAGCAGTTGACGATGGAGAGCAACGGTAAACACGTGACCCTTGAGGGGAGCAACATTTCTTATGATACCGGCCCGATCTACTGGGGCGAGCCAGGCACGAATGGTCAGCACTCGTTCTATCAACTGATCCATCAAGGAACACGCCTCATTCCTTGTGATTTTATCGGTTTCCTCAAGCCCCTCACTCCCCTTGGTCGCCATCATGACATGCTCCTTGCCAATGTCTTCGCGCAGAGCGAAGCGCTGGCGTTTGGCAAGACTCCTGCGCAAGTCAAGGCCGAGGGCACGGCGGATTGGTTAGTACCTCACCGTGTGTTTGAAGGAAACCGCCCGTCGAACACGATTATCGCTGAGCAACTGACGCCGGAAACCCTGGGTAAACTCGTTGCCCTGTATGAGCACGCGGTGTTCACGCAGGGAACGATTTGGAGCATCGACTCCTTTGACCAATGGGGCGTCGAACTGGGCAAAGTCTTAGCGCAGCGCATCATTGCGGAAATTGAGAACACGGGCGAGCCGAAGCTCGATCATGATAGTTCAACGAACAACTTGATTCGTCGCTACCGGAAGCTCAGCTCCGGTCGGTAAGCCAGCAACAACAAAGAAGGAGTATCTATGCGACTCGGAATGATCGGACTTGGCCGCATGGGAGGCAACATGGTGCGACGGTTGGTCAGGGGAGGCCATCAATGCGTGGTTTTCGATAGGCCTGCACACGCTGTGCAAGAGTTGACGCAAGAGAAAGCGGAAGGGTCTTCGTCACTCGCAGAGTTCGTGAAAAAGTTGACCAAACCGCGAGTGGTGTGGCTCATGGTACCAGCCGCGGTCGTGGACAACTCCATCGCTGATCTCCTGCCATTGCTGGAACCCGAGGATATCCTCATTGACGGCGGCAACTCCTATTACATCGATGACATACGTCGCGCCAAGGAACTCGCGACGAAGCAGATCCATTATGTCGATGTCGGTACCAGCGGTGGGATCTGGGGGTTGGAGCGAGGTTACTGCATGATGATCGGCGGTGAGTCCGCGGTGGTCAATCACCTTGACCCTATCTTCGTGACGTTGGCCCCCGGCATGGGAGATGTGGACCGCACTCCAGGACGTGAGAAAGTTGGCGGGACCGCTGAACAGGGCTATCTGCACTGTGGACCAAATGGTGCAGGCCATTTCGTAAAAATGGTGCACAACGGTATCGAGTACGGCCTGATGGCTGCCTATGCTGAAGGATTTGGCATCTTACGTTCTGCCAACGCTGGCAAACTAGATCATTCAACCGCTGACGCCGAGACCACACCTCTCCGTGACCCTGAACACTATCAGTATGACTTCAATCTGTCCGACATCGCAGAGGTGTGGCGACGTGGCAGCGTTGTCGCTTCATGGCTGCTGGATCTGCAAGCGATTGCCTTGTTGAAGGATCCTAGTCTTTCGGGATTTAGCGGTCGCGTGTCGGACTCTGGCGAAGGGCGGTGGACGATTAAAGCCGCGATTGACGAGGCTGTGCCTGCCCACGTCCTGACTGCCGCTTTGTATGAGCGCTTTAGCTCACGTGGTGAGTCTGCATTCGCAGATAAACTGTTGTCGGCCATGCGTTATGAGTTTGGCGGGCATCACGAGAAACCGAGCTAAAGAGTATGCTTCATTCGTAAAACGTAACGCGTAACAGCCGAGGAAGGAAGAAGATTACGTCTTACGTTTTACGTGTTCTGTCGGCAGCTTTCCTTGCTCTGCCTGGTTCGGGATGGTAGAAAAAGGAGCAGCCGGGTGCTGAGAGACCTGAGAAGACGATCAGCGGCCCGTCTCCTAAATTCTTAATTTCGTTCGAGGAAGGAGCAGGTATGAAAGCTGGAGTCTTCATGATGCCCTCTCATCCGCCTGAGAGGAGCTTTTACGATGGTCACATGTGGGATCTCAAGCATCTCGAAGAGTGTGACCAACTCGGATTTCACGAGGCGTGGATTGGTGAACATTTCACCGCACCGTGGGAGCCAAACCCGGCGCCGGATCTCTTGATCGCGCAGGCGATTCTCAAAACCAAGAACATCAAGTTATGTCCAGGAGCACATCTGCTGCCGTATCATCATCCAGCAGAACTCGCGCATCGTGTGGCGTTCCTTGACCACATGGCGCAGGGACGCATTATGCTGGGCGTTGGGACGAGCGGGCTACCAAGTGATTGGAAATTGTTCAATGTCGATGGGGCTGGTGGTGAAAACCGCAAGATGACGTTAGAAGCGCTTGATATCATGGTCAAGCTGTGGGAAAGCACAGAGCCGTTCGAGTACCGCGGCCAGTACTGGAACGTCAATCGCATCGATACGATGCTCGACACGCTCAAGTATCATCTGCGACCGTATCAGAAACCCTATCCACCGATTGGTATCGCGGGCCTGACGCCGCGTTCGGATACGCTGAAGTTTGCTGGTGAGCGTGGCTTCATGCCATTAAGTATTTCACTGAGTGGCAGCTATCTGAAAACTCACTGGCAGGCCGTGTTGGATGGTGCGGAAAAAGCCGGGCGTACACCGAGTCGTAGCGAATGGCGCATTTCTCGCGAAGTCTACATTGCCGAGACTGATAAAGAAGCACGCGATAAAGCAATTAACGGTATGTTAGGTCGTGTCTATCGAGAGTATCTCCTGCCGTTGTTCAAGTCGTTTGGCATGCTGGGCTTATATAAGCATCATCCAGAAGTGCCTGATTCAGACGTAACGATTGAGTACTTAGCTGATTACTGTTGGCTTGTTGGTTCGCCGAAGACGGCAGCCGAGAAGCTTAACGATATGTATCAAGAGACTGGTGGATTTGGCTGTCTATTAGTGTTGACGTTCGATCAGTCAGAAAATGATAAAGGCTGGTCAGACTCGCAAGGTATGTTGATGAAAGAAGTCATGCCGAAGTTTGCGGGGATGTAAGCATGTAGAGACGAGAGCAAGAGATTGGCAATGAGTCTCTTGGGACTTGGGGCTAGAGGCTTGGGGCTTGCTGAGGAAAAAGCAGCTAGTTCCTAGCACCGTGTCTCGCAAGTTCATGAGCGGTGAAATCGTAGGGCGCGTACCACGCGCCAGTCAGTTGGCGCGCTGCGCACGCCCTACAACTTGCTCACGAAGTTATGAGACACGATACTGGTTCCAGCCCCTACACAACTCGTTCCACGTTTTTCCCCTCTTCAGCCTGTAACCCAATAGTGTTCGATGCTCGCTCTGCATGTATGAAGAGGGTCCCTTCTCCCCTGCGGGGAGAAGGACAGGATGAGGGGAGAAAGCGTGGGTGTGGCTGACTGCGTAGCGCATCACCCTCACCCTGGCCCTCTCCCTCTCATAAGGGTAGGTTTTGGATCCAAGCCACAATTGGCGCGGATTTCCCCTCGTGAGGAGCCGCGTGTTCGTCATGCCCGCGCAGGCGGGCATCCAGGAGCGTCACCCCTGAACGATTGCGTATTCCCCCTGGATTCCCGCATTCGCGGGAATGACGTCTCGTCTTTTCTCAGCGTAAAAGCCTACCCCTAAAAGGCCCTCTCCCTGCCCGGGAGAGGGGAGTGGCAGCCGCCGCCTGTCGCTGGTCAAGTTTTGAGCCGAACACGATTGCCTGTATCCTCTAACCTTCAGCCTGTTCTCAACCAATACCACGCCCATCCGATCGCTTCGTACAGCGCATCAGCGCTTGTTTCCAGAGCACTGCTATTGGGAATCAACTCAAGTGGGGTCCACTGGCAGCGAGTGGCAAAGGAGATCGGCGCGGCAATGACCTGAAACCCTGCGCGTTCAAACGCCATCTGCGACCGTGACATATGGCTTGCATTGGTGACCAGGTAAATATGAGTCACTCCTTGTGGTTGAAGGAGCGCATACGACAAGCGTGCATTTTCCATGGTGTTCCGTGATTCCTCTTCCGTCCACCGCACCGGTACCTGAAAATCTTGCTCCAATGTCTCTTTCATGAATGTGGCTTCAGGTGTCGAATTCGATAACCGTCCACCCGTCACAAGAATAGGTTTCCCCGTTTTGCGATGAAGACGCGCCGCGTAGCGGAGTCGCTCTAGTGCACCGGCAGTGACACTGTCGGCATCGTTATACTCTGGTGCGCGACAGTAGCTGCCGCTGCCGAGCACGACGATCGCCTGGCCATCATCAGGAAGATGGTCGAGTGAAAGGGCCGGAATCGTTTGGAGAGGTTGCTGCAGTAAAAAACTGACGGTTGGTGTACTCAGTATCCACAGCAGTCCCCAGCCAAACACCAGCAGTGATTTTCCTATACGAGGAGAGCGCCGCAACAGCAGGAGGCCAATCCCGATAATAAGGAGAATATTAAGCGGAATGAGGAACGCGGCACTAAGGAGTTTACGCGGAATCCACGACATACAAATAGCCATCATCTGGGGTAGCGTGCGCTGTGCGCACGACGCGCTTGCCAGCTTTGATTCCTGTGCGCATGGCGCACGCTACGGTCTCTCCGGTGACAACCCCAAGACCCATCTTGCGTGGTTTGATTCAGGACGTGAATACTCAATCCTGGGATCCCGGAATGTTCTTGCCCAATGCGTAGAATTTGCAACTCAGAACTCAGTCTAGCTGACCGCTGACGACTGATCGCTGAAAGCTGTTCTACAGGGTACCTTTCGTCGATAGCACGCCCTTCACGCGTGGGTCGTACTGCACAGCGCTACTCATGGCGCGAGCAAACGCTTTGAAGCTGGCTTCGATAATGTGATGCGGATTGCGACCTTGTGTCATATTGAAGTGCAGATTCATAGCTAACTGATTCGTGAAGGCCAGGTAAAAATCGTGTATCAGCTCGACAGAGAAGTTCCCGACCTTCTCCTGCTGAATTTGCAGATTATACGCCAGAAACGGTCGACCGCTGAGATCGATCACACACGAGACGAGGGCTTCGTCAAGCGGAACGGTAGCATCACCAAAGCGCCGAATCCCTTTCTTGTCGCCGAGTGCGTCTCTGAAGGCTTGACCGAGCGCGAGGCCAACATCTTCGACGGTATGATGGTCGTCGATATGGACATCCCCGGTGGCGTGGACGGCGAGGTCAAAAAACCCATGTCGCGTGAACAGCTCAAGCATGTGATCGAGGAACGGGACGCCCGTCGAAATCTGATACGATCCTTCGCCATCAAGATTGAGGCTCAGGTGGATATCGGTTTCGTTGGTTTTGCGGTGCAGGTCGGTTTTACGCGGGTTAGCGGCCATGACGTACGCCTCCATTCAGACGATACTGCACTGCCCGCGCATGGGCCTCAAGCCCCTCCATTTCTGCCAGGCGCACAATGTGTGGTCCGAGTTTAGCAATCGCTTGTGGTGAGGCCTGGATGACACTTGCGCGCTTGAGGAAGTCGTACACTCCTAGTGGAGACGAAAAACGCGCGGTTCCGCCTGTCGGCAGGACGTGGTTTGGTCCGGCGATGTAATCGCCAAACGGCTCAGGCGAGAAGTGGCCGAGAAAAATCGCGCCGGTATGGCGAATCTCGTTCATCCAGGTGCGTGGATTTTTCACTGCCAGTTCTAAATGTTCAGGCGCAATCGTATTGGCAAGTTCTATAACTTCAGCGCGATCACGCGCGACAATCACCGCGCCGAAGTTTTTTACCGAGGCAGCGGCAATGTCGCGTCGTTTCAGCGTTGCCAGTTGCTCTGACAGCGCCTGAGCAACGGCGACGGCGACTCGTTCCGAAGTGGTGAGACACAGTGGCGCTGCCAGTTCATCGTGCTCTGCTTGCGAGAGCATATCGGCAGCGACATAGGTTGGTGAGGCACTGTCGTCGGCAATGACGAGGACCTCGCTGGGACCAGCAATCATGTCAATGTCGACGTGACCAAAGACAAGGCGCTTTGCTGTCGCGACGTAGATGTTGCCGGGGCCGACGATCTTATCGACGCGTGGCACTGTTTGTGTGCCATAGGCGAGGGCACCCACAGCCTGTGCGCCACCAATACAGAAAAAGGCATCGGCGCCAGCGAGATGCGCTGCCGCCAAAATCCCAGGGTGGTACCCGTGCGGTGACGGTGGCGAGACGACGACCACCTCTTTCACTCCTGCGACTTTGGCAGGAATTACGTTCATCAACACTGACGATGGATACGCAGCTTTGCCACCAGGGACATAGACACCGGCACGTTCCAATGGAGTAATGACCTGGCCCAGCGTCACTCCTATTGGGTCACGATAGGTCCATGACGGTTGTCGCTGTTTCTCATGAAAGTAGGTAATCCGCTTTGCCGCGGTGAGCAGGGCAGCTCGTTCGGCACGAGACAACGAGTCAAGAGCTGCGGTTAATTGGCTTTTGCTGACCTGTAATGTCGATGGTGAAAGCAGAACGCGATCGAACTTTTTCGTGAACGAGATAAGCGCGCGGTCACCTTGTTTTTTAACGAGTTGGAGGATCTCGCGTACGTGTTTTTCGACTTCTGCACTAGCGGCTTCACCACGGGTGAAGAGTTTCTGGAGATGGCGTTGGCAGGCTGGTGTTGAGGTCTTAAGGACCGGCACAACACCGCTCTTCTTGCGAGTACTTTGCATCTCTCTTCTATTTCATGCCGTCGATGGGGAGGGCAAGGACGGGGGAAACAAAAGGAGCGTGCACTCAATCGGGCCACAGAAGATGCGTACAGTCCACGGGTAGCGTGCGCTGTGCACACGCTACCCGTGGACTGAGGTCGTCGGCAAACTGCTTGTCCCTCTCTATTTCTCACTCTTCTCGCTCACGCGCCGAATATCTGCACCGAGTTGAGAGAGTTTTTCTTCTAATTGTTCGTACCCACGGTCGAGATGGTACACGCGAGAGACTTCTGTGGTGCCTTGGGCCGCGAGCGCGGCGAGAATGAGTGAAACGCTCGCACGCAAGTCCGTCGCCATCACTGGTGCGCCACTGAGGAAGGCAACGCCGTTGACTGCGGCAGTGTTACCGCGAATGAGAATGTCGGCGCCGAGCCGAGCCAACTCCTGGGCGTGCATAAAACGATTCTCGAAGACAGTTTCGGTGATCAGGCTCCGACCATCGCCCAATGCTAAGAGCGCCATCATTTGCGCTTGTAGGTCCGTAGGAAAGCCGGGGTAGGGCCAGGTGATAATATCGACACTTGAAGGTCGGCCCGTGCACGACGCAATGAGCCCGTCGGCTTCTTCTTCAATCATGACCCCGACATCGCGTAGCTTGCCGAGAAATGCGTGCAGGTGATCTGCTCGCGCGCCACGGACAAGGACTTCACCGCCCGTGATTGCTCCGGCAATGAGAAACGTCCCAGCCTCGACGCGATCGGCGATCACTTCGTGTGCCGTTCCGTGCAGGGAGGTCACGCCGTCGATGGTGATCGTACTGGTTCCTGCACCAGAGACGTGCGCTCCCATTGCATTCAGCATGGCGGCGAGGTCCTCGATTTCCGGTTCGCAAGCAGCATTTTCGAGCACTGTGGTGCCTTCGGCCAGCGTTGCTGCCATCATCAGGTTTTCTGTGGCACCGACCGAGGGAAATTCAAAAACGATATGGGCTCCACGCAACCGTTTTGCTTCGGCTTCGACATAGCCTTGTTGGTGGCGAATAGTCGCACCCAGTTGTTGGAGACCATCGAGGTGGATATTCACCGGTCGAGTGCCAATCGCGCAACCACCTGGCGTCGAAACGCGGGCACGACCAAAGCGCGCCAATAATGGTCCTAAGACCAGGAACGAAGCGCGCATGGTCTTCACCAGATCATACGGTGCTTCGAGATGACGCACGGTGCGTGCGGTCACGACGACTTCATGATCATTGAGCCAGTCAAACTGGGCACCTAATTCTTTGAGTAACCGCAGAGCTGTGCGGATATCGACTAAGCGTGGGACACGATCGAGGCGACATTCTTCTTCAGTCAATAATGTGGCAAATAACAATGGCAGAGCCGCATTTTTCGACCCACCAACACTGACCTCTCCTCGTAGTGGCATTCCTCCCCGCACAACAATCCTATCCATACTCCCTGTCTTTCTGCTGGACGTTGCGTGGGCAACGCCTCAGTCTTGCTCATGCCTTTGCGGCATAGTCCGAACTTACGAAACTCCCTGCTGGTGTGACCCCGAAGACGCTTCTCGACTGTGTCTCAATGCTTTCAGGGAAACACTCTAACCGACTTTTTTTGCCATTGCAAAATTTGTCTACAATTCCCAGAGAAATCCTACGTTGGAGGGAATTTTCTCGGTTGCATTTGTACCCAGACGACACGTTCTCGACCTTCATAATCGAGGAGACACGAGCTGGCGGAGAAGTGGCGCTGTTGTCGGGCAAGTTGCAGAACATCTGCTCCTTGGCCGTGGCCAATCTCCATCACGAGATGTCCACCTGGACGCAAATAAGTGGAACTTTCGCTCAGCAAGCGACGATAGAAATCGCGTCCGTCTGTCCCACCGTCTAAAGCGCTACGTGGCTCCCAATTCGCCACTTCTGGTTGAAGCATCGGGATGTCGTTGTGAACGATATACGGCGGATTAGAAATGATGAAGTCAAAAGTGAGCTGCTGATTCTGTAGTGGCGCGAACAGGTCGCCGTGAAGAAAATGCATACGCTCGGCCACGCCATGTCGTTGCGCATTTTTCTGCGCAACAGCTAGGGCGGCACAAGAAATATCGGTTGCCCAAACCACCGCTTCAAGCAGTTCTTTGGCCAGCGCAATAGCGATGCAGCCGCTGCCGGTGCCTACATCAAGAATGTGGAATGCGGATTGCGGATTGCGGAATAAAGGGGCCAGGGCAGAGTTCTCCAGTCTTGAATTTTGAATTTTGAATTTTGAATTTTGAATTTCTTGTTCCCTACTGACTACTTGAGTGACTACTTGAGACTGTGCCAGCGACCGTAAAACCGTTTCTACAATTAACTCCGTTTCCGGTCGAGGAATGAGAACGTCAGGTGTTACTTGAAATTCAAGCGACCAAAACTCTTGCACGCCTGTGATGTATTGGAGCGGCTCGCGTTGTTGGCGACGCTGGAGTAATTGCTGAAAACGAGCATCCTCTGTTGCAGAGACGTCGTCTTGTAGCCGTGTATACAAGCCAGTACGTGTGAGACCCAATGCATGTGCAAGTAATACCTCAGCATCGAGGCGTGGGTTGGGAATGCCGTGGATGGTCAGAGATGCAATGGCTTGGGTGAGGATGTGGGAAATAGGAACAGACATAAAAGGCTTTAGGCTACAGGCTGCAGGCCACAGGGAAGGGAGAATCCCCTTTAGCCTGAAGCCTATAACCTGTGACCTATTCAGATAGCATCTCCGCCTGATGCGAGGTGATCAAGGCATCGAACACTGAGTCTAACTCACCATCAAGAACACGATCCAGCGTATAGACCGTCAAATTGATGCGATGGTCAGTCAGACGCGACTGCGGGAAGTTGTAGGTGCGAATGCGCTCTGAGCGATCTCCCGATCCTACCATACTGCGACGCGAGGCGGTAATCGCTGCTTGTTGTTCTTCACGAGCACGTTCCAACAACCTGGCACGGAGGATTTTCAAGCCCTTAGCTTTGTTTTTATGTTGTGATTTCTCGTCCTGGCACGAAACGACAATACCGCTGGGAATATGAGTAATGCGGACTGCGGAGTCGGTCGTGTTCACACTTTGTCCACCTGGACCAGACGAGCGGAACACATCGATGCGCAAATCCTTTTCGTCGATGTGGACATCGACATCGTCAGCTTCTGGCAAGACAGCGATGGTGACTGCTGAGGTATGAATCCGGCCCGAAGCTTCGGTTTCTGGTACGCGTTGCACGCGATGTACGCCGCCTTCAAACTTGAGGCGACTATAGGCGCCTTTGCCTTCGATCATGCTGATGATTTCCTTGAAGCCTCCTAAGCCAGTGGGGTTAGAACTCATGACTTCTAGCTTCCAGCGATGACGCTCGGCGTAGCGCGAGTACATACGAAACAAGTTCGCTGCAAACAAGCTCGCCTCTTCGCCACCAGTACCTGCACGGATTTCTAATAATACGTTCTTATCGTCTAGTGGATCCTTCGGAATCAGCAGTTTCCGCAGCTCGTTCTGCAGTCGTTCATCTTTCTCTTTCAGCGAGGTCTGCTCTTCTTGTGCCAGCTCGCGTACCGCAGGGTCCTGATCATCCAGTAATCCTTTATTGTCTTCGAGTTCTTGCGTAACTTTACGCCAATCGCGAAAACATGTGACAACTTCTTCCAACGAAGAGCGTTCCTTGGCGAGTTTTTTGTACTCGTTCTGGTTGTTCATGACCTCAGGACGAATCAGGGCGTCTTCAAGCTCTTGGTAGCGTTTTTCTACACCATGTAACTTGTCGACTAAGGTATCAGCACCACTCATAAAATATGTCTCTCAGGGAAGATAGAAAGTGATTGCAGACGAAAAAGTAGGGGCGGTTGGTGAACCGCCCCTACAAAGTGTGAACTTTCTCGCTCGGCAGGTGAAATCGGGAGCGAGGGATGACTGGAACGCTACGCGCGTGCCGCCTCGCCAGCTTTGCCGTATCGACGACGGAAACGTTCAACGCGGCCACCCGTGTCCATCAGACGCTGCTTGCCAGTATAAAAGGGATGGCAGGCTGAACAGACATCAAGGTGGATCGTAGGGGATGTCGATCGCGTTTCAAAAGTATTACCACAGGCACATACGACGACACATTTCTCATATTTCGGATGAATACCGTCTTTCATTCTCAACCTCCGCTCGGTACTATTACCACCTTGCCAACAGAGCCGCAAGGTGAAGGGGGAAAAGCCATGCTGCAACAACATCTTAGCGAGATCCAAGCAGCCCTCGCCCTCGAACAGGTCGATGGCTGGTTATTCTACGATTTCCGCGGCAGTGATCCGCTTGCGTATCGTATCCTCGGGCTTGATGCAACGACCATTTCGACCCGTCGTTGGTATTATTTCATTCCCGTTCATGGCGAACCTATCGGCCTTGTCTCTAGTGTGGAACCGCATCGGCTCGATGTCTTGCCTGGACAGAAAAAGGTATTTCTCTCGTGGCAGCAACTACAGGCGGCGTTGGCGGATACGCTTCAGGGACGAAAACGTATTGCCATGCAGTACTCACCCGGCAATGCGATTCCCTATGTCTCACGTGTCGACGCCGGCACGATCGAGATGATTCGCCAGTTTGGTGTTGAGATCGTGTCTGCGGCTGATCTGGTGCAACGTTTTGAAGCCGTATGGACTCCCGCACAGTTGGAGAGCCACCTCCGGGCTGCCAAAGGCGTGCGCGAAACGGTCGATGAAGCGTTTGCCTATATTCGCCAGCAAGCACCCATAAGCGAATATGCCGTGCAACAATTCATTATCGATCGCTTCAAGTCACGGGGGTTAACGACCCATCACCCGCCGATTGTCGGAATCAATGCCCACAGTGCTGACCCTCATTACGAGCCGCAGCCTGAGGGGTCATCGCTTATCCGACCAGGGGATTTTGTTTTGATCGATTTATGGGCCAAGGAACCTGGTGGGGTCTATGCGGATATCACCTGGACTGGGTTCATGGGCAAAGAAGTTCCAGCGCGGTATCAAGAGATTTTTAGTTATGTGCGGAATGGCCGTGATGCAGCGATCGCATTTGTCAAAGATCGGATTGCGCACGAGCAGTCATTTGCTGGCTATGAGGTCGATGCTGTCACACGCAAAGTCATTACTGACGCGGGCTATGGCAATTATTTCGTCCATCGCACTGGTCACTCGATTGGCGAAGAAGTGCATGGGAATGGTGCGAATATGGATGGGTTAGAGACGCGCGACGAACGACGTGTCTTGCCGGGGACCTGTTTTTCTGTAGAGCCAGGCATTTACTTGGCTGGAGAATTTGGCGTCCGCAGTGAGATTAATATCTATGTGTCTCCACGGGAAGCAATTGTGACCGGTGCTCCGATGCAGACTGAGGTTGTGCCGATTTTGGCGTGACCCTATGCAGCTCGTCATCTTTGATATCGACGGTACCCTAACGCAAACCAATCGCGTCGATGACCAGTGTTTTGTGCGGGCGTTTGTGGATGAGTTGGGAATTTCGGGAATCGATTCTGACTGGTCGCGCTATCCGACTGTCTGTGATTCTGGGATTACGTATCAGATCTTCCAGGAGTATTTCGAGCGCAAACCGCGAGTCGATGAAATGGCCCGGTTGCAAAAACGCTTTGTCGCGCGGCTTGAAGAAGCCTATCAGCAAGAGCCGGGGCATTTCCTGGCGGTTCCTGGGGCAGCGCAGATGCTACAAATGCTGAAGCAAGACCCTGACTATCGCATCGCAATTGCGACGGGAGGATGGCAACTTTCGGCGTTGCTCAAGCTCGAAAAAGCCCAGCTCGATGTGACCGGCTTTCCTGCGGCGTTTGCCGATCATGGTATGACGCGCGAGGTGATTCTTGCGGCAGCTATGGCTATGTCACGTGGAGTATACCACCAAGCGCATTTCTCTCACGTGACGTATGTTGGTGATGGTGTGTGGGATGTGCGCACGGCGAAGACGTTAGGGCTTGGGTTTATTGGTGTTGGGCAAGGAGAGAAGGCGACGGCCTTGCGCGCTGAAGGGGCAACCGCCATTATCCAAGACTTCACAAACTATGATCACTTCAAAGAGGTGTTAGAGGAACTTCGCTATGGCTAAAGTGTGGTTTGTTCGTTCACAAAATCGCCTGGTCGCCCTCGGTGGTCGCCCAGCGTATGAAGGAGACCTGGAGAAATTAATCTGGCCGCTCGACATTGGTTTGCATCGCTATCATACTGCAGGACCGTTGGATGAAGAGGCTGGTCCACCACCGACCGAATTTGCTCAGCACGATTTGGTCATGCTGGAAGTGACACCCGCAGATCTCACAGCTGGAACGAATTATCGGGTGGGGTTTTATTCTTCGCCGTATTCGCCCAAAGCGGCGATTGCGCGGTTAGGGGAGGCGTATCGGTAATTGCGGATTGCGGATTATAGATTGTGGATTAAGAAAAGCGTTACTTTTTATCTGCAACTTGGGAACGAAAACTTTCAACGTACGAGAGATCTCTTGTCGGTTGTACAGAAGCCAGTTTTTAATCTGCAATCCGCAATCTCCAATCCGCAATAGCTGACACAGTGCCTCATTCTTTTGTACTAAACGCCGCCGCTACCACTCGCCGCTGAATTTTCCCCGTCGCGGTACGCGGTATTTGTGTGACCAAGTGAATGGTCTTGGGCACTTTGAACGCGGCTAAGCGCTCACGACAATGGGCGGTGAGATCTGCCTCACTCGCAGTGCCTTTTAAGACAACAGCCGCTGCAACTTCTTCACCATACTTCGTATCCGGCACTCCAAAGCACACTGCCTCAGCAACGGCTGGGTGAGTTAATAGTGCTTCATCAATCTCACGTGGCGAAATTTTTTCGCCGCCACGATTGATTAGCTCTTTCAATCGACCAACGAGCGTGAGGTAGCCATCTGCATCGAGAATGCCTTGATCGCCTGTACGAAACCAGCCGTTGGTAAACGAAGTAGCGTTTGCTTCCGGGTTGTTATGGTAGCCGCGAGTGACATTCTTACCTTGAATGACCACTTCCCCTTGGGTACCTGAAGGGAGCAGTTTGCCGTTGTCGTCCATGATGCCAACTTGTACGCCAGTGCCTTGGCCAACTGACCCTGGTAGCCGTTTTCCCGGTGGTAGTGGATTCGATGCCATCTGATGTGCAGCTTCGGTCATGCCATAGGCTTCGAGTACGGGACAGCCAAAGCGCGATTCCATGCCTTCCATAGTGGCAGGCGCGAGTGCCGAACTGCACGAGCGGATGAAACGTAACCCGCTTGTTCCCGGTGCTGGAGCGTGATCTTCATCAGCCCGAGCCAGCAGCACTTGGTGAATGGTGGGAACCGCGGTGTACCATGTGGCGCGATGCTCTTTTACCACTGGCCAAAACGCACCCGCGCTAAAGCGTGGTGGCACGACCACTGTCCCACCGGAACGAAACGTTGCCAGCGTAGACGCGACCAATCCATGCACATGGAACAACGGCATCACACAGAGTGAAACATCATTCGACGTCAACGCATACGTTGCAACTACGTTTGCTGCTGAGGTCAACAGATTGTTATGGGTCAGTGGAACACCCTTGGGGCGGCTAGTGGTACCGCTGGTGTGTAAAAAGAGCGTGACATCCTCTGACGAGGGAGTTGCTTGTTTGCGCGTAAACGGTGACTTCTTCAGCGGAGCCAATTCGACCTGACCATCTGGCGACAGTGTCGTTTCGATCAGCAATGCTCCTGCTGGGGCTGCCGCGCGCGCTTGTTCGGCCCCACCTGGAGGAACCAGCAAAACTTTGGCTTCGATGTCTTCAAGATAAAAGCGGAACTCATCAGTAGTGTAGGCGGGATTGAGTGGAGCAGCAGTTGCAGCCGCTGCGCCGACCGCAAGAAACATGGTGATGACTTCAATACCATTCGGTAAGGACATGGCCACACGGTCGCCACGGCCAATGCCTAATTCCTGCAGTCTCGCCGCGAGGCGCTCTATCTGTGTATGTAAAGAACTGTATGAGACGACCGGTCCACCTTCTGGGACAACGAGTGCTGGGTGTGATGGGGCACCAATCGAGAGTAAATCAGAAAGCGTTGTAAAACTTTGCGTAGTCATGAGCGGCTTTTAGCGTACTCCCCAGCAAATTGCATCTCCCAGGAAAGGCTGGTCCTCGAGTTACGCAGCCTTCTCTTGCTCAGTATGTTGGACGAGCCAAGTACGAATCAATGCCCGAAGCGGGAGTTTCTTCTTTTTTGCTACACGTTTCAGTTGCATCAACAAATTCGTGTCAAGGCGAAGGCTAAGTATCTCAGTTTTTCGCGGATACTTGCGGAGGCCTACTTCTTCTAAATGTCCGGCAGCTATGAGTTCCTGAGTAGTGTAGCGTTCGTAGTATCGAGCTTTGACTTCAGCGGAAGCCTTAGGATCAAGAGGAGGAACAGTAACCTTCGCTTTGCGTGTCATACGGCTACTTTACCTTACGACGATACAATTTGACATCCGCTTGCCTTGCGGGCATGGCGTGAAAAACAAACCAGTGATCCCTTTTATCTTCATAGACAAACTCCACAAACCGTCCCACATCAGTTTTTCCTATGACCTTGTAGGTCTTTTCTCCGCCCTGAGGATTACGAAACAAAAGGTGGCGATTGAACAGACATTCGCGAATCTCTGCTTCGTCGACGTCATGGCGCGCGAGATTGCGCCAGTGAAAACGAAGTGGCTTCACTTTGCCCTACTTCACAAACGGCTTTGGATCAAGGAAACGATCGAGCACATTCTTCGTAATACGCGAAACATTATTCTTATACTTGTTGTGAGATAAACTGCCAGCCCAAGCAATGGAGCTTGAGGCCCACAACGCGCCGCCATTCTGTGTCTCATAAAAAACCATATCTGCGCGGACCAACTCGTTTTCGGTGCCGCCAAGACCAGGGTAGGTGGCTAACAGTTCTTCACAGACAAGCAGGTAGACGTCCGTGTGCTTGCCCATCGAGGTGGCGAGCACTAACGCATGTGGAGGAGTACCGAGCAGGCGATCGGCACGATCAATCTCCAACCCTGCTGCACCACCACCAATCAGGCCGAAATCACCGATGGTTTCTTCTTTGCCAATACCTTCGAAGATAAAAGCTGCGCGTGGATGATAGCTATCAGGGAGTCGCGTGTACGGCGCAGAAATATCAAATCCTTGGGCGGTGAAGCCGGTGCCGACAATCATTTGTGGTGGACGACTTTGGCGTCGCCACAAGCCGCCATATTCGCCAGTGAAGCTATGATAATACTCGCCCGGCTCGGCAGCCCAGGTACGAATGCCTCCTTCGTTGCGTCGGACTTCCAAGACACCAGGTAACTCTGGGTGATAGGCAATGCGCCAATACCAACCGTTAGCACCCAAGTACATGAGACGTCCGCCACTACGTTCGTAAGCCATCATCGCATCCCACATCTGTTTGGAGTGATATTCAGGGTGAGTGCTGGAGAGGATAACACTGTACGGTTTCAACACTTCATAGCCATAGTTATGCAAGTCTTCATCAGAGATCACGTCAAACTCATAGCCCAGCGCTTCTAACCAATCTGTGATATGCGTGTCGGCGTTGAACTGCCATAGCGATGACCCATGGCCACCGAGTGCGGAAATATGTTTAGGCCGCATATTGAGAATTGGCCTGAGCCGCGAAGAGTAACAGACACCCGAACCGTCTGAGTGCGAATCATAACAGGATAATCCGTACTCGCGGTGTTCGTTGAGAAACAGACTGTTCTTATCGAGTGTGGTTAACCGGCCTCCCAAGACCTCGATCAGACCCGCTGCGTTGAATGCCATATGCTCGTTGGCATAGGCCATATAACTGGCGGTGGGCAGCAAGAAGGCGATCTTCTTCTCTTTGCCAGGGAGTGGGCGAACCGCGAAGGGAATATACTCCTCTTCATTTCCCGAGGAGAGGCGCGCAGCATACAAGCCGCTTTTAAGGTTTGCGGGAACAGTGAGCGCGAAGTCAACTTCCCAGCCTGCATCATACACGTCGTCATCATGAAAATGGATCGCACCGTAGTGTTGCGGCTGTTGCTGCCAGTCCATGAACTCGCCAGTCCAATTGTGGCCTTTCATACCGCGGACGGGGAGGTTCACGATGTGACCATGCAAACGGTTTGGTGAAATATCGCTGACCTTGGTCGAACTGATATCGTGCGAGAAATCCCATACCGCAACGACACTGGTGACAAGCTGAGGTGGAATCGCCCCGTTTTTCAATACTTCCATCTCGGTACGACTGAGGACTCGATTGGCCAGACACGGCCTCTCGATCTTGCCGTTATACTTGTGATCAAGTTTGCCTTTGCCTGATCCCGTACGACTGGCGGCAATCATCAAAGGCGCTTGGTGATTGCCAATGCTTTTGGTTTTGGCTTTCGTACGTAACTCAGCGCTGTCATGCGCTAGCGGATAACTCACCAGCGGTTCTTGATAGAGTGTGACCTCTTGGCTTTTGCCATCGTACGTTGCGGCGACGAAATACCACTCACGTGCAAGCAGAGGATTCTTGGTCGCGATGATTTCTTCCTTGCCACGTCCATCACCAAGCACTACAGCGAGCGAACCATCTTCAGCGATAATGAGCGCAAATCCTGCTTTGTGACGGTCTTGTAACTTTGCAGCGATCACCTGCCGACCTTTGTTCGGCGTGGTCGGCCAGATAATCGCTTGGAGAGTAAAACTTTGCAGGTTCTCTAACCGTGAATGATTTGTGACAGTAACATACGACCCAGACTCGATAATTTGCTTGCGACCTTTGTAGGTTTTGTTGGCGGGGGTGGTGATGACTTTTTCTTTCACCCCCGGCCCTGCAGGATTGGTATCGCCGCAGATAATACGCACGATCTCTGCTTGATAGGTTGGCAGTTCACAGTTGACCATGAACTGAATGGTTTCGCCTGGAAGGACACTGATTTTGTCGCTATAGCCGGTGATTTTCATGGGAACCTCAATGAGAATGTAGGGGTCAAGAGAAACTTTGAGACTAGAGGCTTGAGACTAGGGGCTTGGGTGGGGAGGACTAGTAGTCAGTCCATTTAATTTTGAGGGATACATGTTCGTCATACCCGCGCAGCCTGTCCCCGGTCATGAGGGGAGCGGGTATCCAGGATCTTCAAGCCAGCGCCTCTGGTGATGCCTCCTGGATTCCCGCATTCGCGGGAATGACGTCCCTCGGCTACCCATCAAAACTTTCTAGACTGACTACTAGTCTCTAGTCTCAAGCCTCTAGTCTCCTCCTAGATGTCGCGTCCCACATACTTCTTCCACCGCCGCCGAAAAATTTCACGCTCAGCCTCTTCGATGGTGGTGAACACCTGATCTTTCACGAGCTTGACCGGTTTACCGCGCTCGCCGGGAAGTAGCCCCAAGGTCCACTCTTTATGCGGTTTGGTGCAAACCAAGACATATTTATCCTTCGGGTCTTCGCCACGAAACACGTTGAGGACACGCTGTAAGTGCGAACTGTGGTGACCGATGGGTTTGCGTTGAAACTCTTCGATGATCGCGTGGTCGTGTTCACTGACTTTATAAATAAACGCCATGATGCCGCCTCGTTAATGGTAATCTTGCATAGGTCAATCGTCGCGCCCGATATTCAACGCTCTGCCCACGATTGTCAACGGCAAAGGGAGCCCGGCGATTCATCGCCGGGTGATAGCCGATTTTTCCAACGTTTCAATCAACAACAAAATCTCCGCAGCCATCGTGTAGTCCAAATCCGGCGCAGCGGCGAGGCTGCGGTCGCGGCTGCCAGCGACGATGGCTTGTAGGTATGGGATGAATGTACTGACACCAGCGGCTTCCCACCCGGCGGCTTGCTCTTGGAGGAAAGCCGCTGCTCCTGCTACGTCGCCAGCTAGCAAGGCCTGGGTTGCAGTAAAGCAATCGCGACCAGCGTCACTGTGGTTCTCCCCACCGTCCCGCCGATAGGCAAGATAACAGGCGAGAGCGTTCTGCCTGGCCTCTGCAGCCGCAGTGGGGTTGCCGGCATCTGTCTCAATGTTGACGAGGGTGCCCCAAGTTTTCCACGGCTCAGACGCGTGGCCGAACTGCGCATCACATTGAATCGCCCGGCGGATTTCCTGCCGTGCTTCGTCGAGGCGACGGAGTTTGCGGAGTACGTTGCCGAGATTACTCCTCGCGAGTCCTTCGTCCGCGACATCACGCATCTCGACATATTTGTCTGCGGCTTGCCGGTAAAAGGCTGCGGCTTCCTCCGGGCGATTGAGGACACCGTCATACAAATTTCCCAGTTGCAAAAGCGTGCCCGCCTGTCCGGCGACATTGCCGAGCCGCACCGCGATCGCCAGCGATTTGCGGTAGGCCTCCTCCGCCGCTTCCGGCTGGCCGGCGTCCTGATACACCATGCCGGTCTGATGCCAGAACACGGCGACGGTGCCTGGTTCGTCCAACTGCGTGAATCGTTCGCGAGCTTCGGCATACGCCGCCAGCGCTTCTGGGTAGCGACGCTGCTGCAGGCGCACGGTACCCAGATTGCCTTTGCCAACGGCGACCTGCCGGGCGTCTTCGAGTTGCTCTGCGCGCTGAATGTTCTCTTCGTAAGCCGCTGCCGCTTCGTCGAGCCGGCCCAAGGCGAGAAGACAGTCGCCTTGTTCTGAGAAGCAGGCAGACGCCATCCGTTCTGCGACTTTGTCAGCCTGCTCTTGTGCGATCGCCTCGAAGCGCTGGCGGGCTTCGGCCAGCAGCGGCAAGGCCTGTTCCGCTCCGCCGACCGTCCGCAACACGCGGACCAAGAGCCAGCAAGCCAAGGCCAGATCATAATCCGCATTGGGATAAGCCTGCTCGCCTGCTGCCCGAGCACGCTGGAGTAATTGCTGCGCGCCAGTCAGCGCCTCGCGTAAGTGGCCACTGGCAAGCTGCTGCTCGATGCGGGTCCGCGCTGCCTCGAACTGTGCGTGATTCCACGCCGCACCGAGCGCAGCGGAGGCGGCGTCGCGTACCTGGCCGACACGTGCGAGCAGTCGTGGCTTGCCAGCATTTCGCAACAAGCTGTAGAGCGACGTGGCCAGATCAATGGTCGCTTCGGCATCGCCCGCCGCCTGCACGAGGTCGAGCAGGGCAAAGAGGTTCGACAGCTCCAGCACCGTCAGTGTCGCTGCGAGTTCGGTGTTTTGACTGCTCTGCTGCACGAGGAAATCCACATACGCGGTCATCGCCTCAACCCAGCGAACCGTCAGTGCTTCGCGCTCGGTCGCGTCCATGCGCCCACGCAGGTACGGGCACAGCGCGGGATTGAGGGTGAGATGATTGTAACGGTTTGGCGTCGCCAGGCCCGTAGCGAGCAACTCATTTGCTAGCGAGCCCACGTCGGCTTCTTGCCACTCCATCATCACGCGGAGCACGACCGGATGAACGCCACCATGAAACACCCCAAGCACCCGCGCTCGTTCCTGGTTTGCTGCTGACAGCCGTTGCAGAGAAAGCTCGACGCTGGCGAAAAGTGAGTGCTCGCGACTGCCGGGGAACTTTTTCTCCATCGCTGCCATCAGCTCGACCAGCGAGGTGCGGGTGGACCCGACGCCCTGGCTGCGCAGGGCCGGAGCTAGCAGTGCTAGCGTACGAGCGTGGCAATGGACGGCATCGACGAGCTGTTCGATCTCTTCGCGTTTGGCATCTTGATCCCTCACCCCGCCTTCTCTCTGAGGGAGAGGGTTGTGCAGAAGATCAGCATTGACAACGCGCTCAACCAGTTTGACCGCATCCTCGCGGTCGAGCTGATGTAACTCACGCCGCTGCCGCGTAGCGTCGAACGGTGCGGGCAGTGCCTCACGACTAGTGAAGATGAGTCGAGTGTCACCGATCTTCAACAATTGCTCACATAACGTGAGAATGGCGGTCAGTTCTTCGCGGGCATCGTCTGACAGTGCCTGCGGCGTCTCTTGCGCCATGAACGGTGGTAGGAGAATGCTCTCCATGTTGTCGATGACCAACAGCGTGGACTGCTCGCGCAGCGCACGTTCGATTGCTTGCATCGCGAGATCGAGATCGCCTGCGGCTGAGAACGAATCATTGACCAACTGCTTGCCCAGCGCATCGACGACCGCACGCTGATTGCCATGGGTCTCGACCGAGACAAACGCGGCGCGTTGGATCTGCTGCGAGCGCACTGTCCAACGAGCAAACTCGGCAGCCAGCGCGGTCTTGCCTTCACCCCCTTGGCCACGAATCACAGCATAGCGATTCATCAGAGGTGAGGGAAGAAAAAGGAGCCGCTGCAACGCCAGCAGCTCGCGGCTGCGACCGATGAAGCCGGTTTCTGGCTCGTCCGGTACACCGAGTTCTGGTGCATTCGGACGTTTACCTAAACGGGCTGCGAGAGCAGTCTTAGAGTCCTCAAGGGTCTGTTTAGTTGGTGTGGATTTGAAGAGCTGCGGGTCATCCTTTTCCTGGAAGAGCACTGGCACGAACCAATCTTCGAGGCGGAATTCGCCGGCGCCGAAAACATGACCACGGAAGGTGTCGTCCTTGAGCTGACGCTGACCGGCGAGCATGGCGTCGCCCACGCGTTTACCCGCCGCTAGCGCTTGGTAAAAGACCGCGACGAAGCGTGTGGCGGTTTCGACTAACACACTATGACTCATGGCCACCACCGAGGCGACACCGACTTTCAGTAGTTCAGAGGCGACGGACTCGGACGCTTTTTCAGCCTGCGCAGTCTGACAGGCTTCGAGAAAGACCAGCGGGATGCGATGATCGCGCAGCAGTGGACCGAGGTCGTTGGTAAACACCGTGACATGGCGACGCTGCTCCAGCTTGCCAATGTCGTCTGGATGCTCGAAGCATAGCCCACCGAGACCAACCGTGCGGTCGTAGACACCATGACCATCGAAGTGCACGACATGATAGGGCTGCTTGGCATCACGAGCGCGATCGAGTTCCGCCCGCAAGGCCGGCAGTGTCGGCGGACTGAGCACGTGGATCTTCACCAACCCTGGCAGCGCTTCCATCGCCTCGACCAGTGGCAACGCGCTGACGCGATGGTCAAGGTAACCGCAGGCGTCATCCTCCGGTCGTGCAGTGACGAGCAGGATACGGATGGGTGGGGTGACGATGGGAATAGGAAAACTTTCTGTTGCCGTCAGCCTTCTGCGTACGCGGGTGGCTTTCGCGCGTTGGAAGAAATAGCTTTTGTCATCGTGCAGCAGTTCCCACGGCAAGCCAAGCAGCAGTGTGGCAACTTCCTTGGCTGTGTTGATTTCAGCTTCAGGCAAGCCAGCTTCAAATATAGTATCAATCTGGACTGAAAAGCGGCGGCCAGCATGGCTATTGATATTTGCCCAGGCAGTGGTGAGGTTTGCCGTATGGGTCAGTGGCATCGCCTCGTCGAACAAAAGCCGTCCCCATTTGATGAGGCTCTCTTCAACTTTTCGCGCGCGGTCCCGGAAGTAATGACTTGGCCAGATGGCATACTTCTCCAAGTACCAGCGCAGTTCCTCTGCCTCAATTGGTCCGATAGGAGCGACGAATGGCCACTTCTGCATGCTGTGCGTGGGTTGCTGTCCCGGCGTAGCCGATTCATACACCAACTGAGCGCGAGCCGAGGCACGGCGGACACCGTCTTTCTCGGTGAACTTCAAGTCGGTGAGTTCGAGCACCAGCTCTTCCAGAGGCTCGGCCTTGGGCTGTGGCGTAGGCGGAGGGTCTGTCGGCAGCCGCTTCCTCACGGCAACGAGGATCTCATGGATTGCCGCTTCGATGCCACCTGCATCACTACTCACCGGGATGTAGGTTGGTTCCTCGCCAAAGAATTGTTCCAGCACACCGAGTTTGGTGCCATTCAAGGAGAGCGGGATGACTGGGAACTGCTCTTTGCCACGCCGCTTGCGGATCTCCAGAGCGTGGACTAACTCCATACCAACCCATTTGGATTGCAACGAGCCAGTGCTGACCACGACGGCATAGGCCGAGGCGTCATCAATGGCTTGCTGAATCTCCGACCACAGTGGGTCGCCACCGTGTAACTCGCGCGAGTCGATCCATACATCTTGCCCAAGGTTGGCAAGCGCGGTGCGGAGATTGCGCACGAAGGTGTCGTCTTGTGAGCTGTGCGAAATGAAAAGCTTTGACATGAGATGAACTACTCCCCCACTAGTAGCTATGCCTTTGTGCAATTATGGAAGGTCAAAAGTCAAACACTAAAGGCCGACAGAGGAGGGCACGTTTGCACGCTGATGAAGTTTGACGAGCAGCGTCGGTAACCGCTCTCTTTATCCCCTCATCCTGCACCAGTCACAACGTAGGAAAAACCGCTGCGATTGAAGTGCGGTGCTGCGAGTATGGGTCCCTTCTCCCACCGGGAGAAGGTCAGGATGAGGGGGTCGAGAGATGAACACCACTATTCTTTGTGTGGCCAAATTCCACCGAACTGCCACCGAAATTCCACCGTTTTGCCACCGTGTCACGCTAAATCGAACCGCGCAACATTGGCACACTCACAGTCCCCGGCCATAAATGGCCGGGCTACATAACTACGCCGGATGAATCCGGCTTCAGCCCCATTTATGGGGCGTTGTGCTGTAGCCCGGTGATTTATCGCCGGGGAGAGAAGCGAGACTATTTGTGACGAAGTGTACGAATCTTCTGTGGTCCGATTTAGCCCTCTACCATGACGATTGGTACTGTCCTCCCATGACGACAACAAGAGAACACGTGATGAAACCCCCAAAGCAAAAACGCCCTGTAACCCAGCAATTCTCATTTTGACCTATGACAACCGTCAATGTAGGCCGGAATAAGGATTTTAGAAAAAATAACTTTAACAACTGTGAGCTCGAGGGAGTAAGGAATAATTCCACTCTCCATGAAAGGCCTGTGGTTTCAACTTCAGGGTGGCCAGTTCTTCTTTCGTCACTTCCTTGCCG